>DASSQC010000125.1:0-2512 GCA_035702705.1 Burkholderiaceae bacterium
TGCGCGGCGGGGTACCCGTCTTCAGCCGGCCTTGCGGCAGCTTCAACTCTTTCAGGCGGGCTGACAGCGTGACCGCGGCGGGATCGCCCGCCCGGCCGCCGGTATGGTTCTGCAGGCCGACGTGGATCTTGCCGTCCAGAAACGTGCCGGCCGTGAGCACCACGGCGCGGCTGCGAAAGCGGATGCCGATCTGCGTGATCGCGCCGGCGACGCGGCCGCCCTCGACCATCAGGTCGTCCACCGCGCCCTGAAAGAGCGTGAGGTTGGGCTGATTTTCCAGGCGCGTGCGGATGGCTTTGCGATACAGCACGCGGTCGCCCTGGGCGCGGGTGGCGCGCACGGCCGGGCCCTTGGAACTGTTCAGGATGCGGAACTGGATGCCGGCTTCGTCGGTGGCGATGGCCATGGCGCCGCCCAGCGCATCGATCTCCTTGACCAGATGGCCCTTGCCGATGCCGCCAATCGACGGATTGCAGCTCATCTGGCCCAGGGTCTCGATGCTGTGCGTGAGCAGGAGCGTTTTGGCGCCCATGCGCGCAGCAGCCAGCGCGGCCTCCGTGCCGGCATGGCCGCCACCGACCACGATCACATCAAACTCCACGGGATACAGCATGAGGGTCCTCGACTGGGGCGCGCCTGCATGAATACGGCGGCCCGATCAGCAAACCCTGAATTTTAGGGACGCGGGCCGATTTGCGCCTAGGCGTCTGTCTCGCCGGGTGTTCCACGTGGAACAGGCGTGAGCGTGGCCGGGCGGTGGGCCGCTGCTGTTTCACGTGGAACACGCCCGACCCGGCCAAGCCGCCCAACGATGCCACGGAATCCGCAGTTCGCCGCAGACCCGACCATGCCACCTCCTTCGTCGCGCACACTGCGCCCCACAGGAAAACAACGCCCTGAAGGAGCTCGTCTTGAAACCTGTCCTCTCCCCCCTCGCGCTGGCGCTCTGCGCCGCCCTGAGCTTGAGCGCCCTGCCCGCGGTACACGCCCAGACCACGCCGGGCAGCGCTGGCAAGCAAGTCATCACCAGCGCCGAGCAACTGCCGCGCCGCACGGTCAAGCTCGACAAGCTGCCCAGCTACTACCTGACCGCCCCGAAAGCCGAAGTCCTCGCCCTGGCCGCCAGCCTCGAGGCCAATGCCAAGGCAGACCTCGACAAGTTCGACATCAAGGACGCCGCCACCCTGCGCGCCTATTACGGCACCCTGCTGAGCCTGGCGCAGTTCCGCGGCGACTGGGCCGCCCTACCCCCGCTGGTCGAGAAGCTGCGCGCCCTGCAGGACAAGCCGGGCCCCCGCGCGACCACGGGCGTGATGGCCGGCATCCTTGCCGACCGCGCCGCCGGCAATCGCGACGCCGCCTGGGTGCAGGCCGAAGTGGCGCGCCGCTACGGCGCCCTGAACTGGCAGGACGTGGCCGACAACGTGCGCGGCTTCAAGGGCCAGCTCGAGCTGCTGAACCCGGCGCTGGTGAAGGGCAGCTTCGAGCAGCAGGTCGATGTCATGGCGCGCAACATGAACATGGATGTACCCGAAGGCGTGATCGGCGCCATCGTGGGTGCCCGCCTGCAGGAAGAACAGATGGTGCCGATCCGCGCCGCCGTCATTGCCGGCCTGCAGTCGGTGATCGACCGCAACACCCAGGTGGCCGCCAAGCCGGACATCTGGACGCCGCGCACCTTTGCCATCCCGGCCAACGCCAAGGCCAAGGAAGTCGGTGTGGCCATCTGGGATTCGGGCGTGGACCTGAACCTGTTCAAGACCCTGCCCGGCCGCGGCGTGGCCTTTGACGAATTCTCCCGCCCGAGCAAGGCGCTGCTGCGCCCACTGGGCGAAGCCGAGCCGCGCTGGCCGCAGCTCAAGCAGCTCGTCAAGGGCAGCATGGACCTGCGTGCGGCACTCGATACCGAAGACGCTCGCAAGCTCAAGCAGACCGTGGCCGGCCTGAAGGCCGAGCAGTCCAAGAGCTTCCAGGAAGACATGGCGCTGGTCAGCCTCTACACGCATGGCACCCACGTGGCAGGCATTGCCGTGGACGGCAATCCGTTCGCCCGCGTCTTTGCCGCCAGCATGCTCTGGAGCGTGAAGTCCGAGCCACTCAAGCCCAGCGAGGAGCAGTCACGCCGCACCGCCCAGGCCTACACGGATGCGGTGGCTGCCTTCAAGGCCAATGGCGTGCGCGTGGTCAACATGAGCTGGCGCTATGGCGCCAGCGTGTATGAGGGCGCGCTGGCCTGGCACAACATCGGCAAGGATGCCGAGGAGCGCAAGCAGATCGCCCGCAAGCTCTTCGCCATCGAGCGCGACGCCCTGCGTGCCGCCATCGCCTCGGCGCCGGACATCCTGTTCATCGCCGGCTCCGGCAACGAGGACAACAGCGCGGACTTCTCGGACTACATCCCGGCCGGCTTCCAGCTGCCGAACCTCATCACCGCGGGCGCCGTGGACCAGGCCGGCACGGAGACCTCCTTCTCCACCTTCGGCAAGACGGTGGTCGTGCACGCCAACGGCTT
>DASSQC010000126.1:0-4239 GCA_035702705.1 Burkholderiaceae bacterium
TCTGCCAAGAACAAGGTCGGCTGCATCGACGTCAGCTACAGCGCCCACTGCCCCGGGGACGCCCGCGGCATCACGGGCGTGGCCCGTAACTTCGTGGGCGCATCCGGCGACTGCTTCCTGGGCGACGCCGTGACCATCTCACCGACGCCCGCCTGCCCGATCGAGCAGGTGCGTATGGAGGTGCGCGACGTGCGCGCCTGCGGTCGCTAGCGCGGCGGAGCGGGAGGGAACGGGGCAGCAGCGTGCATCGCCCCACCTCGGTGCCCTGCCGCCACGGCAGGGCGGGATGCCGCAGTGAGTGCCGAAGTGAACGCTGCATCGAGGCGCCGAAGCGCAGATCAACAAGGCCGTCTCGCTTGTCTGGTGCGGCTCTTCAGGCGTTTTGGCCTGAAGAAGGGCTCTGGAAGCCGTTCTCGATTTTCGCAACCAGGCGCTGCGGGCTAGATGCGGCCCAGCTCGGCCGTCAGGCGGTCGAGGTTCTGCTCGTTGGCGGGCAGACAGACCGGTGCGAGCGCCTGCGCCAGCTCGACCGTTGCCATGACCTGCTGCCAGTGCAGCCAGGTGGCGTCGCCCTCCCGCTGCCAGGTGATGCTCAGGCGGAATGCCGGTGCATTGAGATGGTCGATCACCAGACCGCGCGCCGGATCGATCGCGCTGAAGCGGCACTGGTTGGGGTACGTCGCGCCGTCCGGGCCGTGCATGGTGAAGTCCCAGAGACCGCCGTCGCGGAAATCGAAGCGCGAGAAGGTGTTGCTGAACCCCGCCGGGCCCCACCAGCGCGCCAGTCGATCAGGCTGCGCAAAGGCGTCGAGCAGCTCGGCGGGCGAGGCCGTGAAGCGGCGCGAGCTGCTGAAGACCGTCATGCCATCAAGCGGGCGTGGCGGCCAGCCGCAGCGGCAGGCTGCGCAGCCGCTGCCCCGTGAGCGCAAACACGGCATTGGCCACCGCGGGGGCGATCGGCGGCGTGGCGGGTTCGCCAATGCCGCTGGGCGCTTCGCTGCTGGCGATGATGTAGGTCTCGACTTGCGGGGCCTCGTTGATGCGGGCCAGGCGGTAGGCGCCGAAGTTGTCCTGCTCCACGGCGCCGTTGCTGATCGTGACCTCGCCCCAGAGCGCGGCGCTCAGGCCGAAGATCACGCTGCCTTCCACCTGCTGGGCAATGATGTTGGGGTTGACGGCCATGCCGCAGTCCACGGCGCACCAGACGCGGTGCACGCGGATGTCCTTGCCGCTCACCGACACCTCGGCCACCTGCGCGACGATCGAGCCGAAACTCTGGTGCAGGGCCATGCCCAGGGCACGGCCTTCATCGAGCTTGCGGCCCCAGCCGGCCTTCTCCGCGACGGTGTCGAGCACCTTGAGGTGGCGCGGGTGGTTCCTGAGCAGATCACGGCGGAACTGCAGCGGGTCCTTGCCGGCCGCATGGGCGCACTCGTCCATGAAGCTCTCGGCAAAGAAGGCATTCATGCTGTGACCCACGCTGCGCCAGAAGCCCACCGGGACGGGGCTGTCCACCGTCACCTGGCGGTGGCTCTGGTTCGGGATCTCGTAGGGGCGGTCGAACAGGCCCTCGTCGGTGGTCTTGTCCGGCGTACGCGCCGCAAAAGCCGGCATGTTGCGCGCCGAGAAGCTGTAGACCACCGACTCGCTGGCCTGCCTGGTCGTCAAGGCCGTGAGCTGCCCGTCTGCGGAGAGGCCCGCATGCAGGTCGGCCACGGCCATCGGGCGGTACATGTCGTGCCGGGTGTCTTCGTCGCGGCTCCAGATGAGCTGCACCGGGGCGCCGCCGGCCTGCCCGGCGATGAATGCCGCCTGACCGATCACGTCCAGCTCGAGACGCCGGCCGAAGCCGCCGCCAAGCAAGGTGACGTTGATCTTGATGCGCTCGGAGGTGATGCCCATCAGCCTGCCCAGGAACAGATGCGCCAGGCCGGGCACCTGGGTCGGCGTCCAGAGGGTGAGCGTGCCGTCCTTGAACTGCGCGGTGCAGTTCATCGGCTCCAGGGTGGCGTGGGCCAGCAGCGGCGCTGTGTAGCGCGCGGTGAGCTGCTTGGCAGCCGTCTTGAGCGCGGCCTCGCCATCGCCGCGGTCGTGGTACGAAAAGCCGGACTGTGCGGCCAGTGCTTCGCTCAGGCTGCGTTGCAGATCGAAGCTGCTCAGGGCCGCATTACGGCCGGCATCCCAGACGATCGGCAGCTTGTCCACCGCCTGCTTGGCCTGCCACCAGGTGTCCGCAATCACGGCCACCGCGGCCTGGGCGCCGAGCGCGGCGGGCAGCGTGACCACACGCGGGTTGCCTGGCAGCTCGCGGATGGCATCGGCGTCCACGCGCTGCAGCGCCCCGCCAAACGTGGGGCACATGCGGATGGCGGCATAGCGCATGCCGGGCAGGCGGGTGTCGATGCCGAAGGCCGCCGTGCCGTTGCTCTTGGGCGCGGCGTCGATCCGGTTGGCGGGCTTACCGATCAGGCGGAAGTCCTTGGGGCTCTTGAGCTGCACGTCCGGCACCGGACGCGACAGCGCGTCCTGGGCGATCTCGCCGAAGGTCACGGTCTGCTTGTGCTTTGCAGCGTCCTTCGCGCGCACCACGCCGTCCTGGATCGTGCAATCCGCCGCCGCCAGCCCGAGCTTGGCCGCACCGGCGGCCAGCAGCATGCCGCGCGCCGTCGCCCCAGCCAGGCGCATGGGCCCCCAGGCGTCCTTCACGCTGGAGGACCCGCCGGTCACCTGCAGCCCGAGCGAGCGGGCCAGCTTGCCCACCACCCAGGCAGCACCGGCATGCACGCCCCGGCCGTGATCGTCCGGGTGCATGGGCAGGCTGTCGACGAGCATGGCCACGTTGCCGTAGATGTCGCCCATGGGCGACTGCTCGATGCGCACCTGCGACAGCGCGCAATCCAGCTCCTCGGCCACCAGCATGGGCAGCGCGGTGAAGACACCCTGGCCCATTTCGCTGCGTGGGACGGCGATGGTCACACTGTTGTCCGGCGAAATGCGGATCCAGCCGTTCAGCGCGATCGATTCGCCCAGCTGGCCGAGATCGGCGGCCGTGCCCAGGCGGCTCCTGGGTGGCAAGACACCCCAACCCACCACCAGCACGCCCAGCGCGCCGGCACCTGCCAACAGAAAAGTTCGTCGCTTCATTGAGCCCGGATGCGCTGCCGCACCCATCCTCGGTTGCAAGGGAGGGCAAGCATACGTGCAGGGTTTGACACTGGGCAGCGTCGGCGCTGGAGGAGTGTTACAAGCGGCGCACGGCCTAAGCCGTGCGGCCGGCGGCCGCGCGTGTCGCACAGGCTGCAATAGCTGCGGCCCGAGGCCGGAACCGCCTTAAAATTCAATGCGTTAGCGCGCCCAAGCGAAACCGCAGTGCAAGCCGCCAGACGCATTGCAGCGGCGCTGCAGATCTTGATGGCGCAGCGCCCAGCCCCATATCCAGCGCGCCGGCAGTCAGCCGGCACCCACAATCAACCTCCACACGCATCCAAGACCATGCCGATCTACGCCTACAAGTGCGACGCCTGCGGGCACACGCATGACGCCCTGCAGAAGGTGTCCGATGCTCCCCTGACCGACTGCCCCGCCTGCGGCCAGCCAGCGCTCAAGAAGCAGCTGACCGCCGCCGGCTTCCAGCTCAAGGGCAGTGGCTGGTACGTGACGGACTTCCGGGACGGCGGCAAGAAGACCGAGGCCTCCGACAGCACCGCCAGTACGCCGGCGGCTGCCCCGGCGCCCGCGCCGGCGGCTGCGGCAGCACCTGCGGCGGCGCCGGCACCCGCAGCCCCTGCGGCACCCACCGCGTGACGGACCCGACAATCGGCAAGCCTGCAGCCAGCAGCCTGGGCATCGGCGCGCGCCTGCGCCGCTGGCTGATCGCCGGCATGCTGGTGCTGGTGCCGCTGGTCATCACGCTGTGGGTGCTGGATCTGGTCCTGTCGACCATGGACAAGGCCCTGCAGCTGCTGCCGCCCGACTGGCATCCGGACAAGCTGCTCGGTTTTCACATCCCCTATCTGGGCGTGATCCTGGTGGCCGCCGTGCTGCTGACCGTGGGCGCGGCAGCCAGCAACTTTGCCGGCCGGCGTCTGCTGGTCTGGTGGGAGCAGCTGCTGGCCCGCATCCCGATCGTGCGCAGCGTCTACTCCAGCGTGAAGCAGGTGTCGGACACCATCCTGTCGCCGTCCGGACAGGCGTTCCGCAAGGCGGTGCTGGTGGAGTTTCCCCGCGCGGGCGCATGGA
>DASSQC010000127.1:0-4850 GCA_035702705.1 Burkholderiaceae bacterium
ACGCGGCCATAGGCGCGGCGGGCTTCCTCGGCAAACCAGTCGATGAAGCTGGCGCCATAGACGATCTCGCCACGCGCCTCGGGCAGTGCCTTGCCGCCCTCGGTGGCCATCAGCCGGGCGAGGTCGTCCTGGTGCGCCAGGATCAGCTCGAACCACTTGCGCATCACACCGGCACGTTCCTTGGCGGTCTTGCGTTTCCAGACCTCGAAGGCCGCAGCGGCCGCGTCAATCGCAGCCTGCGCGTCCACCGCGCCGCAGTTGGCCACCTCAGCCACCAGCTCGCCCGTGGACGGGTTGGTGACCGCAAAGCGCGCGCCGCTGGCCGCACCCGTCCAGGCGCCGTCAATGAAGGCTTCGGTACGGATCAGTGCGCTGTCGTTGGGGACGAAGGGGAGGGCGTCGCGGTGCATCTGGATACTCCTTGCGGCTGCGGTGCTGAGGCACCGTCTGTACAGGGCTGCAAAGATTACTGCGGGCAGTGGCTAAACTTTCGGACTTGTCCAAGCGAGGGTATCGGTCCATGCAGCAGGTCAGTGCCGAACTGGTGGAATGGCTCCAGAACGAGATCGGGCGCGGTTGCCGCCCGGAAGTGCTGATCGAGTCGATGATCAAGGCGGGTTACGAGGCGGATTTCTCCCGCAACGTGATCAATGCGTCCTTTGCCAGCCTCGAGGCACTCGAGGGCAAGCGCCCCAATGTGCTGGGTGCGAATCTGGAAGGCACGCTCAAGATCAACACCGATCCGCTGCCCGGCAACTACATCCGCACCTCGGACCGCGATGTGCAGGTGCTGCTGAACATGCAAAGTCCGCGCATCATGCTCTTCGGCGGGTTGCTCTCAGACGCCGAATGCGACGAGATCATCGAGTTCTCGCGCGCCAAGATGGCCCGCTCGCACGTGGTGGATTCGGACGCCGGTGGCACCCGCGAGGATGCGGCGCGCACCAGCACCGGCGCAGCCTTCCAGCGCGGCGAAACCGCGCTGCACAGCCGCATCGAGAAGCGCATCAGCGAACTGCTGGGCTGGCCCGTGGAGCATGGCGAGGGCCTGCAGATCCTGCACTACAACGTGGGTGGCGAGTACAAGCCCCACTACGACTACTTCCACCACGACCGCCCGGGCGAGGCCGAGCAGCTCAAGACCGGCGGCCAGCGGATTGCCACCCTGGTGATGTATCTCAATGACGTGGAAGCGGGCGGCGGCACGATCTTCCCGGAGCTGGGCCTGGAAACCATGCCCAAGAAGGGCAATGCCATCTACTTTGCCTATGGCGGCATGGACGGCACCCTGGATTCACGCTCGCTGCACGGCGGGGCGCCGGTGGAGCGTGGTGAGAAGTGGATCGCCACCAAATGGATCCGGCAGCGTCCGTATCAGCTGTCTTGAGGGCGCTCGGCTGAGCGCTTTCGGGGCAACGCGCCTAGGCGCTTCAGGCCGCTGCAGCCGCCCGCGCTGATGTCGGGCGGCATGAATGCAGGCGAATCAATCGACCATGTCGTCGTCCGGCAGGCCATCGGGCCGGCTGGACGTGGTCACGCGCTGGTCATGGGGCATGCGGAAGTAGCCGCGGCGATCGCCCATGATCCGACGCAGTTCCTTCGTAGGGATGTCGGTCAGTTCATGGATGCGGATCAGCAGCGCCGCGCCGAAATCGGCCTTGCGGTTGCGAATGCGTGACAGCACGGCGCGCTGCACGCCCAGCTGCGCCGCGAGCGCGGCATCGGTCGGCAACGCAAGCTTGGACTTCAGGTACTCAAGCAGACGCGAGGGCTCGTAAGCCTCGGGCGTCGGGATCGAGTGGGTATCCATCATGATCATGTTGATCCCTCCGCAACTCGGGTTCCAACAGTGCGATCGAGACGGCAAACGGGTGTCGCCGTACGATGAGAGCGTTTACACAAAAGCAAGTGTAAACCCATGTGCATCACTTTGGATGCTCTTTCTGCGACAAGCTTGCTGCTCGTCTCAGACGCTCTTCAGGCGAATTGCCCATGTCCACCCCCTTCGATCTTGACCGTGTCCGGCGCGAACCTGTCGCGTTCTTGCGATCGCTGTACGACGCGGCGGTGCAACGGGCGCATCCGTCGGCCGTGCTGGCGGCCCACCTGCCTCATCCACCCAAGGGCCGCACCCTGGTGCTGGGCGCGGGCAAGGCCAGCGGCGCGATGGCTGCCGCGCTGGATGCCGCCTGGCCGGCCGATGCACCGATCAGTGGGTTGGTGATCACTCGCTATGCGCATACCCCGCCGGACTACCGAGCGCGCGGCGGACGCATCGAGGTCGTGGAGGCCGCGCACCCGGTGCCCGATGCCGCTGGGGAAACCGCCGCGCGCCGCATCCTGGCGCTGTGCGCCGGCCTGACGGCTGACGATTTGGTGATCTGCCTGATCTCGGGTGGCGGTTCTGCATTGCTGGCTGTTCCGGCGCCCGGCTTGACCCTCGCCGACAAGCGCGCCATCAACAGTGCGCTGCTGCGTTCAGGCGCCACCATCGGCGAGATGAATTGCGTGCGCAAGCACTTGTCGGCCATCAAGGGCGGGCGTCTGGCCGCCGCCTGCGCGCCGGCGCAGATGCTGACCCTGCTGATTTCGGATGTCCCCGGCGATGATCCGAGCGTGATCGCCAGCGGCCCGACGGTGGCCGACCCGACGAGCTGCGCCGATGCGCTGGCCATCATTGAACGCTATCGCATTGCGATCCCACCGCAGGCACGCGATGCCTTGCAGCGAGGCGCCTGGGAAAGCATCAAGCCCGGCGATCCCTGCCTGAGCCAGGCCCAGACGCGCATGCTGGCCACGCCGCGCGAGGCCTTGGAGGAGGCCGCCCGTCGCGCGCGGGTGGCTGGTCTGGCCGCCCATGTACTGGCCGATGACCTGGAAGGCGAGTCGCGCGAAGTGGGCAAGGTGCACGCGGCGCTTGCCCGTTCGGTGAAGACCCACGCCACGCCGTTCCAGCCACCCTGTGTGATTCTCAGCGGCGGCGAGACCTCCGTGACCGTGCGCAACCGCGATGGCCGTGGTGGGCGCGCCGTGGAATTCCTGCTCGGTTGCGGCGTGGCGCTCAATGGACTGGATGGCGTCTGGGCCCTGGCGGCTGACACGGACGGCATTGATGGCACCGAGGACAACGCCGGCGCATGGATCGGCCCGGACAGTCTGGCGCGCGGGGCTGCGTGCGGCTGGCGTGCGCTGGATGCGCTCGAGCGCAATGACGCGTACAGCTATTTCGCCGCGATCGACAGCCTGGTGTCGCCCGGCCCGACCTTCACCAACGTCAATGACTTCAGGGCGCTGCTCGTGCTTTGAGCAGCGCGGCTTCGCGCAGTCGGTCCGGCAGACCACCGCTGCGCCGGGTGGGATGCGTGACCGCATGGTCGATCAGTGTTCGACTGGCGGCTAGCGTGACCTGCGCCCGTGCACGGGTGATGCCGGTGTAGAGCAGCTCGCGCGTGCACAGGGGGGTGATGTCCTGAGGCAGCGCCACCAGCACGGCATCGAACTCTGAGCCCTGCGACTTGTGTACGGTCATGGCAAAGGCCGGGTCGAGCTGTGGCAGCCGGGCCAGCGGTACCCACAGCCAGTCCTGTGGGCCGCGCTCGAACACGCCGTGCAGCACGCCCTGTGCATCCGGCAGGACGATGGCCATGTCGCCATTGAAGAGGGCGAGCGCGTAATCGTTGCCACGCATCATGAGGGCTTCGCCCGGCAGCCGGTCGGTCTCTGCGGCGCCGAGTCCTGCATCGCCGAGCGCCTGGCGCAGCCGATGGCGCGCCAGACGGTTGAACTGTGCCACGCTTGCGGGACCCTCCCGTTGGGCGCAGAGCACGCGAAAGCGCCCCAATGCCGCGAACAGCGCGGCGGGGTCGCGCTGCCCGGTTTCGAGCAGTCGCCAGTAGTCGGCATAGCCGCGGTCGATCTCGGCGGCGGCTGCATCCATGTCAAGGGCGTGATCAAGCCAGCGCAGTCCTGTGCCGTCGGCCTGCTCAAGCACGTCGAGCGTGCCGGCCGCATCACCGTCACGCACCGTCTGCGCGAGCCGCCCGATGGCCGGTTGCGCCTGAAAGCGGAAGTTGCGGGTCAGCCAGCACACCCGCGTGGCGAGACTGTCAGCCGGTGCATCGGGAACCTCGTCCAGCGCGTCCACCGGCAGTTCGCACAGCGCCGCAATCTGTCTGCGCTGATCGTCGGCGAGCGCCCGCTGTGCACTCAGCTGGCTGAAGACCGCGCCTGCCTCGACCGAGGCCAGCTGATCCTTGTCGCCAATCAGGATCAGGCGTGCATGCAGCGGCAGCGCATCCACCAGCCGACGAGCCAGGGCAAGATCGAGCATGGATGCCTCGTCGACGATCAGCACGTCACAGCCCAGCGGTGCGCCCGCATGGTGTCGGAACCGACCCTCACGCGGCATGAAGCCCAGCAGGCGATGGACTGTCAATGCCTCACTGGGCAGGCGCGTGCGCAGGTCTTCGGGCAGGTCCGCAGCGCGACCGGCAATCGACTGCACCATGCGCGCCGCTGCCTTGCCGGTCGGTGCGCACAGCGCGATCCGCAGATCCGGCTCCTGCGCCAGCAGAATGGCCAGCAGGCTGACGACTGTGGTGGTCTTGCCGGTGCCCGGCCCGCCGCTGAGCACGGTGAGCCGACCGAGCAGGGCGCTGGCACAGGCCACTTGCTGCCAGTCCGGCCGTTCGGCGGCGTGTGCAAAGCGCCCGCGCAGCAGCTGTACGGCTGGCTGCATCGGCTGCATTGCCGGGCCTTCGAGCCTGTGCACGAGGGCGTCGGCCAGGGCGCGTTCGTGTTCGTACAGGCGGTGCAGATACAGGCGGTTCTGTGCATCCAGTACCAGCGGC
>DASSQC010000128.1:0-2728 GCA_035702705.1 Burkholderiaceae bacterium
GTTACCAGGAAAGGCCGTTCAACAAGCGTCGTGCTCAGCGGCGTGTTGGTGGGCGCAGTCGCTGCGCTGGCTTGGTTTGTGAGCGGCAAGCTGGGCTTTGTCTCGGCCGACCTGTCGGACACGCTGGAAGAGGCCTATGTAGGCACAAACTCCGGACGCATCGAGGCCCTTAGCTTCGTGGCACCGGTGGCGTACGTTCAGGACCTGCTGATTCTGTGGAGCGACAAGTCTCGCGTGGCGACGTTCGGCATCACAGTGGTGCTCGGTGTGGTGCTGGGCTCGATGGCGGCGGCTCTCATGAGCAAGAGCTTCCGCTGGGAGGGCTTTGCCAGCACCGAGGACCTTGCTAACCACCTCGTCGGTGCCGCACTCATGGGCTTTGGTGGCGTGGTCGCCGGTGGTTGCACCGTGGGTCAGGGCATCAGCGGCTTGAGCGCACTGAGCCTGACTGCAATGGTGGCCACGGTCGGGATCGTTCTGGGTGCCTGGCTGTCGATCAAGTACCAAGAGCGCCGAATCGAGGCGATGGCCTAGATCGGCCTGGGCTTCCGAAAGCCGAGCGGCGGCTCCAGATTCGAAGCCGACCCCGTTTTGACGATGCCTTTGAATCGTGCAATAATTCTGTGCTTTGCCGACGTCGGGTCGTTAGCTCAGTCGGTAGAGCAGCGGACTTTTAATCCGTTGGTCGCAGGTTCGAATCCTGCACGACCCACCACTTAAAGTCAGCACACGTACCTGGCTCCAGGCACGTTCAAAGCAAGTCTCAGGGCTCTTAGCTCAGTTGGTAGAGCAGCGGACTCTTAATCCGTTGGTCGTAGGTTCGAATCCTACAGGGCCCACCACTTTCCCTCATGCGTCGTTTCGTGATTGTGTGTCTCGCTCGCACGGCATACTCTCGCGACCCCCTGTCGCACGACGATGCTTCGCATTCGAGTTTCCAACCGCTACGAGCAACTCGCTGAAACCCTCATTTCAGCGCTTGCCGGCACGCGCAGGTCGCCGATCGCCGCACCGCTGGTGATCATTCCGAACGCGGCGGTGCGTTCCGATCTGATGCAGCGTCTGTCACGGAAGACCGGCATCGCGGCCAATCTGCGTTTCGAGTTCCTGGGGCGCTGGCTCTGGATGCTGCTGCCGGATCTGGTGCCCGGCGTTGCTGCTCGCCCGCCTTTCGAAATCGACGAGCTGACCTGGCGCTGCTTCGACAAGCTCGGCAAGATGGCACCTGCGAGCCAGCCGCCCGTCCTGCAGCCCTATCTCAGGGACGCCGACGAACTGCGACTGATCGAACTTGCGGCGTCCGCGGCTCAGCTGATCCGCAACTACGGCACTCATCGCCCGGAGTGGCTGAGCCAGTGGCAGGCTGGCAAACCCGTTGCTGCGCTCGCCGGTCACGCCCATGAAGCTTGGCAGGCGGCGCTATGGAGAACGCTCAGCGTCGAGTTGGGCATGGCGACAGAGCATCCGATGGTGGCGTACCGCCGCAAGCTGCTGGCTGCGTCGCAGAAGGAGCTTGCACAGCTGCACCTTCCTTCGCAGGTCTCGGTCTTCTGTGTGGATGAGCTGTCCGATCTGGCGCTCGGCATGCTGGATGCACTGGCGCGTCATGTGGATGTGACGCTTTACACGATCAATCCGTCCGAGGCCTACTGGTTCGATACCGTCAGCCCGCGCCGGCTCGCCCGACTTCGAGCATTGGGCAAGGCCGACCACCACGAATCCGCGCATCCGCTGCTGACCACTCTCGCTCCGCAGACCCAGGTCCGGCTCGCGAAGCTCCTGGCGCTCGATGGTGAGCATGTCGAAGATGAGTTCGATGTCGTCAGTCCGCGCGCGAACGATCTCCTTGCGGCGATCCAGGACTCGATGCTGCAGTTGGATGACCCACCGGCCGGCGCCTGGTCGGGCATCGACCGTACACCGCTCGAAATCCATGCCTGCCATTCGCTGACTCGCGAACTTGAGGTGCTGCACGATCGTCTGCTTGCCCTGTTCGCCGCCAGACCGGGCCTGCGACCCGAGGACGTGGCGGTGTTCGTGCCCGACACGGACTCTGCCGCGCCGCTCATCGATGCTGTCTTCGGTACGCCGCGCGCAACACCTGATCTGCCGTATCGAATCGCCGGACGCAAGACGATCCATGCCGACCAAGCCACCAAGGCCTTGCTGCTCGCGCTGGACCTCGGCCAGCGGCCATGGACAGTCAACGCAGCGCTTGATCTTCTGGCTGAACCCATCGTGCACCGCAGGCTCGGCATGGATGACGTTGACCTTGCACGGCTGACGGACTGGCTCGCCGCTTCGGGTGCACATGCAGGATTGGACGTCATCGATGCGGATCCTGCACATACCGGGGCACATCCCACACTGACAAGCGCCCTCGAGCGGCTGGTGCTCGGCTTCGCAGTCCCCGATCGAGCGACCGACCCGCTCGATCGAATCTCGCCGGTGGCTGGCGTGGAAGGGAGCGATGCACAGCTGCTTGCGAGCTGGGCAAGACACCTCGACACCTTGGAGCAGATATCCGTACTCGGACGAAGCCGATGGCCCATCGAGCGTTGGCAGGAGCTTATCAGTGCGCTGGCTGAACGCACGCTAAGCGATGCGCCGGAGTTTGCGGAAGATCGCCTGACCCTGCAGACACGACTTGCAGCCGCCACCGGATTGCTCAAGCGCTGCCTGCACGATCAGATTGTCGGACTGGCCGTCATCATCCATGCACTCAAGA
>DASSQC010000129.1:0-2296 GCA_035702705.1 Burkholderiaceae bacterium
TTGGTCTCTTTGTATTCCACGTGTTTGCGTGCCTTCGGGTCGAACTTCATAATCGACATTTTTTCCGGCATGGTGCGCTTGTTCTTCGTGGTGGTGTAGAAGTGACCGGTACCTGCGGTCGACTCAAGCTTGATCTTTTCACGCATGATGAGAGCTCCTGGGTCAGCCGTTCAGTCAGATCTTGCCGGCGGCGCGCATTTCGGCCAGCACCGTATCCACGCCGCGCTTCTCGATGGTGCGCAGGCCGGCGTTGGTCAGCCGCAGGGAAACCCAACGGTTCTCGCTTTCAACCCAGATACGGCGGTTCTGCAGGTTGGGCAGGAAACGGCGCTTGGTCTTGTTGTTGGCGTGGGAGACGTTGTTGCCCACCATCGGGCGCTTGCCCGTCACTTCACATACGCGTGCCATGTTGACACTCCACGGTTCTTCGGTCTGATTGATTGATGACGGTTGGCCAGAAGGGACGCTGCGCTGCACAGCGTCCGATTCACTGGGGCGACGCACGTATGCGCGGCCGGCCTCGGCATCTCGGTTGCCATCACGCCTGACGCTTGTTGCAGTGCAATCCAAGCCTAGGCGCAATGCGCAAAGACTGAGACTCTATCACGAAAAGGGCTTTCTGATCAAACACTTGCTCGGCGTACCCAGGCGGTCCCGCCGGAGCATGTGTTCAAGTTCGGCTGACTTGTGAGGAGCGTTGCAGGTTTCTCATTGCTACGTGGCATGGAGGCTCCTAGATCAGGCCGGCCTGCGCCATGGATCGGGCCTGACCGGCGGTAACCACGAAGTGGTCGAGTACCCGGACATCGACCAGCGCAAGCGCAGCGCGCAGGGTGCTCGTCAGCGCGACGTCGGCGTCGCTGGGCTCCGCAACGCCGGAGGGGTGGTTGTGGGCGAGTATCACACCCGCAGCGTGGTGCAGCAGCGCGGCCTTGACCACCTCGCGCGGATAGACGCTGGTCTGGGTCAGGGTGCCCGTGAACATGCGTTCGGCGCGGATCAGCCGGTTCTGGGCATCCAGAAACAGCACCATGAAGACTTCTGCCCGATCCCCGCCCAGTTCCAGGCGCAGGAAATCAGCGACCTGCGTCGGGTTGGTCAGGGCAGCGGGTTCGCGCAGGCGCTCATCGAGCGCGCGTCGCGCAAGTTGCAGCGCGGCCTGAAACTGCAGTGCCTTGGCCGGGCCAAGCCCCTTGATCCTGGCGACCTCTTCCGGGGTGGCATGCATCAGCGTGCTGATGCTGCCGAAGTGGCTCAGCAGTTCGCGGGCGAGATCTACCGCGCTCTTGCCCGCCACGCCGACACGCAGCAGCACTGCGAGGAGCTCCGCGTCGCTGAGCGCGGCTGCGCCATGCCGGAGCATCTTCTCGCGTGGCCGATCGCTCTCGGGCCAGTCGGTGATAGGCATCTACACTGCTTGCTTCTGGAGTGAATGTTGTGACTGCTCAAGCCCAATCCGCAGGCGCCGACGCGGGGACGCGGCCGGTCATCGGCCCGGACTCGTTCGTAACGCTGCACTATCGCATCTCGCTGACCCAAGCCGCGGCAGGCGGCGCCGCGCAAACAGGGGAGGCCGACTTCCTGAACACTTTCGAGGACAAGCCCGCCACGCTTCAGATGGGACTCGGGCAACTGGCGCCCGCACTCGAGCAGAGGCTGCTCGGGCTGGCGCAGGGTGAGCACAGGGTTTTTGATGTGCCCGCCGGCGAAGCCTATGGCCAGCGCAGCGCAGACCTGGTGCAGCGCGTCTCGCGCGAGTTGCTCAAGAGAGAAAGCGAACTGCTGACCACCTTCGAGCCTGGCGATGTCGTCGAATTCAACGCCCCGCCGACCGCTGAGCGGCCCGGCGGGCGCTTTGCCGGTGTGGTCAAGGAAATCGATGCGCAAGGTGCGTTGTTCGATTTCAACCATCCGCTCGCGGGTCAGCCGATCCGCTTTGAAGTCAGAATCATCGGAGTGCTGTGATGGACGCTGTGGAACTCTCACGTGAGCCGATGGTGCAGGGCGGGGACGATGCCGACATCCTCCTGGCCAATCCGCGCGGTTTCTGCGCCGGCGTGGATCGCGCCATCGAGATCGTCGAGCGTGCACTCACGCTGTACGGCGCACCGATCTATGTGCGCCACGAGATCGTGCACAACACCTTCGTGGTCGAGGGGCTGCGTGCCAAGGGCGCGGTGTTCATCGAGGACCTTACCGATGTACCGCCGGGCGCCACGCTGATCTACTCGGCGCATGGCGTGCCCAAGTCGGTCCGGCGTGAGTCGCAGGCGCGCGGCCTGCGCGTGTTCGACGC
>DASSQC010000130.1:0-3642 GCA_035702705.1 Burkholderiaceae bacterium
CGCTCGTTTGCATCGAAGATGGCCACCGAGATGTCGACGTGATCGAGCGCCGCGCGCAGCGTCCGGTCGAGTGCGCGCGCATGGGCGCGGCTTTGTGCCAACTCCTCGGATATCCGCCGTCGGTGGCTGATGTCGCGCAGATTGCCGATCAGCCGCCAGACCAACCCGTCTTCGCGGCGCTGTGCCACGCCGCGGCAGCGCAGCCAATGCCACTGACCGGCTGGGTCCTGCTGGCGGTATTCGAAGTCCCAGCGGTCAAGCTGCCCGGCCAGCGCCTGATCCAGCGTTTTGCGGCAGTGTGCAAGGTCATCGACATGCAGCTCGCGCAGCCAGCGCTCCATGGCCAGCTCGGTGGGGTGGTAGCTCGATGCACTGCCGGCCCGCGCCAGCGGAACCGGCGGGTGCGAGAGATGGATGGTGCGGGACTGGGCATCCACCACGAACACCGACAGGCCGGCAATGCCGATGACCTCCGACAGGTCGTCGGCGCTCAGTTGCGCTGCGGGCGTGAGGCTGGGGGGATGCGACATGAGGTCACCGCGTGACGAGCCGGTTGCACCGCGTGCGGGCGCGAGCGGTCTCGGGCCGTTGATTATCGGGGGCAAGCGCCTTGCGGCCCTAGTGCCTTGCTGCGCGTGCCCGGCCAGCCATTGACAATTTGCAGCACCAGCCTCTGCGACAATCCGGTCGAGCCGCTGTCAGCGGCCGGCCGAGGAACCTGCCTCGGCATTCCGGCATCAGACTTCACCTCATGAATCGCCTCGCTCCACTTTCTCTGCGTGCCCCCGGCCGAGCGCTGGTGCGCATGGTCCTGAGCCTCGGCCTGGCCCTGCTCGCCCTGCTGCTGGCCCTTGCCCCGGCTGAGGCCAAGGACGACTTCCTCGACCCGGAGAAGGCCTTCGTCTTCAAGGCCACCGCGGTGGACGAGCGCACGATCGAAGTGGCGTTCGACATCGCCGACGGCTACTACATGTACCGAGAGAAGTTTGCCTTCGCGGCAGAGCCCGCCAGCGTGCGGCTCGGGCCGGCGCAGATCCCGCCGGGCAAGATCAAGTTCGACGAGACCTTCCAGAAGGACGTCGAAAGCCATCGAGGCAAGCTGCGCATCCTGCTGCCGGTCCAGGCGGCCGACGGCGCATTCACGCTCAAGGTGACCAGCCAGGGCTGCGCCGATGCCGGCCTGTGCTATCCGCCCATGGAAAGCGTGGCCAAGCTCAGCATGAAGGTCGCTGGCGCGTCGGCAGGCGCGGCCGTGCCGGCGGCCGGCGCAAGCAGTGCGCCCGCCGCGGCAGAGGCGGCAGCACCCCAGGGTGCGGTGGCAGCGGCGGAGTCGCGCATCGATGCCGTGCTCGCACAGCGCAACCTCTGGCTGGGTCTGCTCCTGTTCTTCGGCCTGGGCATTGCCCTGACCTTCACGCCCTGCGTGCTGCCGATGATCCCGATCCTGTCCTCGATCATCACCGGCCAGGGCGCTGCGCTGACCAAGACGCGCGGCCTGGCCCTGGCCACGGCGTACGTGGCCGGCATGGCCATCATCTACACCGGCATGGGCGTGGCCGCGGGGCTGGCGGGCGAGGGCCTGGCGGCCTTCCTGCAGAAGCCCTCGGTGCTGTTCTCGTTCGCCGGTCTGCTGGTGCTGCTGAGCCTGTCGATGTTCGGCTTTTACGAGCTGCAGCTGCCGGCCTTCCTGCGCGACCGGCTGGACGCGATGAGCAGCAGGCAGCAGGGCGGGCAGTTTGTCGGCGTGTTCATCATGGGCGCGCTGTCTGCCGTGATCGTCGGCCCCTGCGTGACCGCGCCGCTGGCGTCCACGCTCGTGTTCATTGCGCAGAGCAAGGACGCGGTCTTCGGCGGTGCCATGCTGTTTGCGATGGCCCTGGGCATGGGGGTGCCGCTGCTGCTGATCGGCCTGGGGGCCGGGGCCCTGCTGCCGCGTGCCGGCGGATGGATGGAGGGCGTAAAGCGCTTCTTCGGTGTGCTGATCCTTGCCACTGCGCTGTGGATGATCAATCCGGTGATCCCGAGCTGGCTTCAGATGCTTGCCTGGGCCGCACTGCTGATCATCAGCGCCGTGTATCTGCGCGTGTTCGACCCGCTGCCGGAAGCCGCATCGGGCTGGCGCCGCCTGTTCAAGGGCTTGGGCGTGCTGCTTCTGGCCGCCGGTGCGCTGCAGCTCATCGGTCTGGCCAGCGGCGGGCGCGATGTGCTGCAGCCGCTGGCGCATCTGCGTGCTCCGACGCTGGCCGCCACGCCGGCGCCCGCGGGCGGCAGCACGGCGGCACCGGCTGCGGCGGGTCGCTCGATCAAGGACGAGTTCACACGCGTCAAGACGGTGGATGAGCTGGACACCGCCATTGCCATGTCGGCCGCACTGGGCAAGCCCGTGCTGCTGGATTTCTGGGCCGAGTGGTGCGTGTCCTGCAAGGAAATGGAGAAGTTCACCTTCACCGACCCGAAGGTGGCTGCGCGGATGCGCGAGTTCACGCTGCTTCAGGTGGATGTGACCGCCAACAGCGAGCAGGACCGTGCACTGCTCAAGCGCTTCGGCCTGTTCGGACCGCCGGGCATCATCTTCTTTGCCAAGGACGGCAAGGAGATCCAGGGCAGTCGGGTGATTGGCTTCCAGAACGCCGAACGCTTCCTCGGCTCACTGCAGCGCGCCAGCTAGTCCGTGCAAATTCGGACACGAAAAGTTAGATTGTCAAAATCGCCAGAATCGGCTTCAGACAATCGATAAACGGGATTCGCTTCCGTAAAATTTGGTTGAATTCGGACAATCTAGTCGGGGCATCACTCGCTGCTGCCACGCGCAAATTTGTCCAGTGCAAGCCTTTGACGCACTTGCGCCAGAAGACTAGGCTGCAAGCATCGACGCGCCGCTGCGGCTGGCCCAGCCGAGCGCGTGGCCCGAGTCGAACAGCGCAGTGCATGTGCACTCGTCGTGCTCCCCAGATGCTGCCCCCGATCCTTCTCCCCTCCAACGCCATGGCAGGCTCACGCCAGCGCCTGCCATGAGCGTGCGGCTCGCTGCGGCCGGACTGGTCGGTGCGGTCGCACCCGTGCGCGCTGGGGCCGAGCTGCCGGCGCTTGCGCCTGCCACGGCCCTGCCCGAGGGCATGGCCTGGCTGCTGGCCGGCATGGCGGTGCTTCTGCTGTTTCACGGCATGGTGCGTGCGCCCTGGAAGCAGATCGCTGCCACTTCGGCCAGCCATGCCTGGCTCGTGGCGGCGATCGTGCTGGCGCTGGCCTGGCAGCTGCGTGTACCGCTGCCCGGCGGGGGCGCCATGCACTTTCTCGGTGTGACCCTGATTGCGCTGATGTTCGGTCCGCATCTGGGAACGCTCACCGTGGGTCTTGCGGCGCTGTTCTCCATCTACCTGGGCACCGGCCGCTTCGAGACCTTCGGGCTGACCGTGCTGCTGACGGCCGCGGCGCCCTGCTGGGCCATGCACAGCCTGCTGCGCGCGACCCAGCGCTACCTGCCGAGGCACCTGTTCGTGTATCTGCTGGTGATCGGGCTGTTCGGCAGCGCGCTGGTACTGGCGCTGACGAGCGCCCTGCAGCTCGGGGTGCATGCTGCACTGCTGGGTGGGCACTCGGCTGAAGCACTGATCGAGCAGGCTCTGCCCTATGCCCTGCTGC
>DASSQC010000131.1:0-5809 GCA_035702705.1 Burkholderiaceae bacterium
CTCAAGGTGCAGAAGGCCGAACCGACGGCCAAGGGCGCCGGCCAGAGCGCGGCCAAGCAGGCCGAACTCGACAAGCTCGCCAAGGACAAGGCCATGGCCGAGGAAAAGGCCCGTCTTGCCCAGTTGGAGAAGAACAACGCAGCGATGAAGGAGCTGCAGGCCAAGAATGCGGCCGCCGCCGAGGCACAGCGCAAGGCCGAAGAGGCCAAGAAGGCTGCCGACGCCAAGGCCGCAGCCGATGCGAAGGCTGCCGCTGATGCCAAGGCTGCTGCGGATGCCAAGGCCGCTGCCGACGCAAAGGCTGCTGCTGATGCCAAGGCCGCTGCAGATGCGAAGGCTGCTGCGGATGCCAAGGCTGCAGAAGCCGCCAAGGCCGCTGCTGCCCCAGCGCCTGCTCCCGCACCGGCGCCTGCACCTGCGCCTGCCCCGGCTGCCGCCAAGCCGGCGCCTGCCCCCGCACCCGCCGCAGCGGAGCCCAGCTTCCTCGATGCCCTGCTGGGCAATTGGGTCGGCCTGGCCGGTCTCGGTGGTCTGGTGGTGCTGGGTGCCGGTTGGCTGGCGATCCGCAGCCGCCGCAACCGCGAGGCCACGCAGTTTGAAGACAGCGTGATGGCCAATGCTGCAGGCAACTCGGTCATCGGCGAAACCGGCGGCGCCACGGTGGACACCACCAACGCGTCCTCGGTCTTCAACAGCAACTACATGCCGGCGTCCAGCCAGCTCGACTCCTCCGAGGTCGATCCGGTGGCGGAAGCCGATGTCTACATCGCCTACGGCCGCGACAAGCAGGCCGAGGAAATCCTGCGCGAGGCCCTTGCCGCCCAGCCGGAGCGGCACACCGCCCGCCTGAAGCTGCTGGAGATTCTCGCCGGCCGCAAGGACGTCAACGGCTTCGGTGCCGAGGCCCAGCTGCTGCATGACAAGACCAACGGCATGGGTGACGAGTGGAAGCGTGCTGCCCTGATGGGCGCCGCGCTGGACCCCAACAACGAGCTCTACCGTGTGGGCGCCGCCATGGCGCAGGCGCAGGGCATGGAAGCCACGCTGCCGGTGGGCATGAATGCCGAGCGGCTGGACACCTTTGACACCACGGCGCCGCTGCCGAGCGGCGCCACCACGCAGGAAGTGAAGCTGCCCGATCTGGGCGATCCGTCCGCCGGCTTTGCGCCGACCACCATGTCTACGCCGGACGTGGATCCGAATTCGCTGGACTTCGATCTTGGTGTGCCGGCGCTAGAGGGTGGCACGATGCCCATGCCCGAGCAGCTCAAGGCGCTCGACCCGGCGGGCGACTTCATGAACAGCGACAAGGGCGCCAAGTCGGACGCGGGCGCGTCCTTCGTGGCGACCGATCCGAATTTCGGTGCCCTCGACATGAACCTGGCCACGATGCCGGGACTGCCGCCCGAGGCCTCGCCTCCGGCCAGCGCCCGCGACGTGCTCGGCGACGGTCTGGACTTCGACATTGGCGGCGCGACCATGATTTCTCCGCCGCCGCCCGCGCCGACGCTGGATCTGCCTTCGCTGGAGGCCGATTCTGCGGTGCTGGACTTCGACCTGGGTGACGCCCCGGCCGCTGCGCCTGCGCCGCTGCCGGCACTGGACGCCGCCGCCGCAGCTGCACCGGCGGCAGCGCCGGCCGGCAGCGACAACGACGCGGCCACCAAGCTCAGCCTGGCCTCGGCCTATGTCGCCATCGGCGACAGCGAGGGTGCCCGCGAGATCCTCAACGAAGTCATCAGCATCGGCTCAGCCGACCAGCAGGCGCAAGCGCGCGAACTGCTGTCTCGCCTGTCCTGATCGGCTCGCCCGCGTAGACAGAGCGCCCGGTTCGCCGGGCGTTTTGTTTTCCGGTGTGTCCTGCAGCATCCTTGCATCCCATGCGAATCGCACTCGGCATCAGCTACCAGGGCGCAGGTTTCCAGGGTTGGCAGTCCCAGCCCAGCGGCCTGGGCGTGCAGGACGCCTTCGAGACGGCACTGGCGCGCTTCATCGGTGCGCCGCATGTGCAGGCTGATGCGCCGCGCTGGCCGACCGTCTGCGCCGGACGCACGGACGCCGGCGTGCATGCCACGGCGCAGGTGCTGCATTTCGACAGCCCCGTGCAGCGCGACCCCGCCAGCTGGGTGCGCGGGCTCAACACCTTCCTGCCGCCCACGATTGCTGTGCACTGGGCGCAGCCGGTGAGCGATGAGTTTCACGCCCGCTTTGCCGCCCAGTGGCGTGAGTATGTGTATGTGATCCAGGACGATCCGGTGCGGCCCGTGCAGCTTGCGCCCCTCGTGGGCTGGAGCTTTCGACCCCTGGATGCGGCCGCCATGCATCGCGCTGCGCAATGCCTGCCCGGCGAGCACGACTTCAGCGCCTTCCGGGCGGCAGAGTGCCAGGCCAGGTCGCCCATCAAGCTGCTGCACTTCATCCATGTGCGGCGCCACGGCAAGTTTGTGCTGGTGCGCGTGCGTGCCAATGCCTTTCTGCATCACATGGTGCGCAACATCGTCGGCTGCCTGGTGTACGTGGGGCAGGGGCGCTGGCCGGAAGACCGGCTCGCGCAGGTGCTGGCCGGCCGCAGCCGTGCCCAGGGCGCGCCTACATTCGCCGCCGAGGGCCTGTACCTCACGGGCGTGCATTATCCGGACGCCTTCGGCGTGCCGGATCGGGCCGATCCCGCGCCCTGGTTTGCGCATCTGGCCTGATGGGCCCTGCCGCCGTGAAACAATCCACGGCATGAGCACTGCGACCACTGCGACTTCGCCCACACGTACCCGCATCAAGATCTGCGGCATCACCCGTTGGGACGACGCGCGCGCCGCGGTGGACGCCGGCGCCGACGCGCTGGGCTTCGTGTTCTGGCCGGGCAGCGCGCGTTGCATCCGGCCCGAGGCGGCTGCCGAGATCGTGCGCCGCGTGCCGGCGTTTGTGCAGACGGTCGGTCTGTTCGTACAGGCCCAGCCGCTGGAGGTGGCCCGCGCCGTGCAGGCCAGCGGCGTGCAGATGATTCAGTGCCATGGCGGCGAGAGCGCTGCGCAGTGCGCGCTGGCTGCGGCTGCGGCGAATCGCCCCTGGATGCGTGCATTCGGCGTGGGGCAGGGCAGCGCAGAGGGCGCCAGCGCAGACGCGTTGCTACACTCCGTGCAAGCTTTCCGGGGCGCCAGCGCCTGGCTGTTCGACACCGCGTCGGCCGGCCATGGCGGCAGCGGCACCCCCTTCGACTGGCAGATCCTTCATCAATGCGCGGCTCGTCTCAACGCCCATCCCGACAGCGCTCCTCCGCTCGTTTTGAGTGGTGGGTTGAGCGCGCAAAACGTCGCTGGTGCCATTGAGCTGCTGAGGCCCACGGGGCGGCTGTTTGCGGTTGATGTGTCTTCCGGTGTGGAAGCACTCGACCCAGACGGCAAGCCGAAGAAGGGCCTCAAGGACCCGGCGCGCATCCGCGCCTTTGTTGACCAAGTGAACAAGGCGGACGCGCGCTCATCAATCTGATGAATGCGAAGGAGGTTTCACCATGAAACCCAACGATCTGCCAGCTTCTGAATACAACTTCCCCGATGCCCGTGGCCACTTCGGCCCCTACGGCGGCATCTTCGTGGCCGAAACCTTGATGCACGCGCTCGAGGAACTCAAGCAGGCCTATGCGAAGTACCAGCACGACCCCGAGTTCCTGGCCGAATTCCACAATGAGCTCGCCCACTTCGTCGGCCGCCCCAGCCCGGTCTACTTTGCCCGCCGCCTGACCGAAGACGCCGGCGGCGCGCAGATCTGGTTCAAGCGTGAGGACCTCAACCACACCGGCGCGCACAAGATCAACAACGTGATCGGCCAGGCCATGCTCGCCCGCCGCATGGGCAAGCCGCGGGTGATTGCCGAGACCGGCGCCGGCCAGCACGGCGTGGCCACCGCCACCATCGCGGCGCGCTACGGCCTGCAGTGCGTGGTCTACATGGGCGAGGAGGACGTGCGCCGCCAGGCGCAGAACGTCTACCGCATGAAGCTGCTCGGCGCCGAGGTGCGCCCGGTCAGCTCCGGCAGCAAGACCCTGAAGGACGCGCTCAACGAAGCCATGCGCGACTGGGTCACCAACGTGGCCGACACCTTCTACATCATCGGCACGGTGGCCGGCCCGCACCCCTACCCGATGCTGGTGCGCGACTTCCAGAGCGTGATCGGCGAGGAGTGCATCACGCAGATGCCCGAATTCGCCGGCCGCCAGCCCGACTATGTGCTGGCCTGCGTGGGCGGCGGCAGCAACGCCATGGGCATCTTCTATCCCTACCTGAAGTACCCGCAGGTCAAGCTGGTGGGCTGTGAGGCGGCCGGCGAGGGCATTGCCAGCGGCAAGCACGCCGCGTCACTCTCGGCCGGCTCGCCGGGCGTGCTGCACGGCAACCGCACCTATCTGCTGCAGGACGACAACGGCCAGATCATCGAGACGCACTCGGTCTCGGCCGGTCTGGACTACCCCGGCGTCGGCCCCGAGCATGCCTGGCTGAAGGACTCGCACCGCGCCGAGTACGTGGGCGTCACGGACGACGAGGCCCTGGCCGCCTTTCATGACTGCTGCCGCAAGGAAGGCATCATCCCCGCGCTGGAATCCAGCCACGCCGTGGCCTACGCCATGAAGCTGGCGGCCACGCTACCGAAGGACAAGATCATCCTCGTGAACCTGTCCGGACGGGGCGACAAGGACATGCACACCGTGGCCGAGCGCGGCGGGCTGAAATTCTGAGCCGCTGCAGTCCTGCCGTACGTCCAATCGATAATCATTCAATTTCGGACGTATTTTTCAGCATTCATCAATCGGCCACTTCCCGCGCCCCACAAGCGGGGAGTGGCAGATTGACCTTGATATATCCATTCAAATTCGGCCAAAAATGACTGAGACTGTTGCTCTTTCGGGCATCGAGCGCATCGATGCGCGCTTTGCCGCCCTCAAGGCCGCCGGCCGCAAGGGCCTGATTCCTTTCTTCACCGCAGGCGATCCGGCGCCCGAATCCACCGTGCCGCTGCTGCACGCCCTGGCCCGCGCCGGGGCCGACGTGATCGAGCTCGGTGTGCCCTTCTCCGACCCGATGGCCGACGGCCCGGTGATCCAGCGCTCCAGTGAGCGTGCGCTGGCCAAGGGCGTTGGTCTGAAGCAGGTGCTGGCCTGGGTGGCGCAGTTTCGCGCCGAGGGCGGCACCACGCCCGTCGTGCTGATGGGCTACGCCAACCCCATCGAGCGCATGGGCTTGAGCGTCTTTGCTGCCGCGGCGCGTGAGGCCGGTGTGGACGGCGTACTGGTGGTGGATTACCCGCCCGAGGAGGCCGACGACTACGCCGCCACCCTCGCCGCAGCCGGTCTGGCCCCCATCTTCCTGCTCGCGCCCACCTCCACCGCAGACCGCATTGCGGCCGTGGTGGCCAAGGCGCGCGGCTATATCTATTACGTCTCGCTCACTGGTGTAACGGGCGCATCCACGCTCAACGCCCAGCAAGTGGCCGGCAAATTGCCGGAAATTCAGGCAAAGGCACGCGTACCGGTGGGCGTGGGCTTTGGCATCCGCGACGCTGAAAGCGCCCGGGCGGTGGCGCGCACGGCAGACGCCGTCGTGATCGGCAGCCGCATCATCCAGCTCATGGAAGAGGCGGGCGGTGCAGCGCGTGCATCGGATGCAATTGCCGCAGCGGAGGCGTTCTTGGCTACGATTCGCGCTTCGCTTGATTCCTGAGAAGCTGCGAACGAACCCGACACGCCCGCTCATTCCGCCGGGCGAACCCGGCTCGGTGTTGCAAATGCTCGCCGTAGTACGAACTACGGCTGCGCTTTGCG
>DASSQC010000132.1:0-3226 GCA_035702705.1 Burkholderiaceae bacterium
CGCCACCAAGCGCCAGCAGCAGTGCACCAAGCTCAAGCTGCATGCACAACGCCTCGCCGAGCAGGCTCAACGCGCCACTCCCGCGAAGCAGGCCCAGGCCCGCCAGCGCGCACAGCGTGCTGCAGATGATTACGCCGCGCGCTGCCCGGGCAGCCGCTGATCCAACGCAGTGGCTCGCGCATCGAGCCGCCCCATCGCCAGTGAACGGAGCGCCCCACCATGCCCATTCTCGGACTTGGCCTGCACATCATCGTGGCCGTCTTCTTCGCCATCCATGCCATGCGCACCGGACGGAACATGACCTGGCTGTTTGTGCTCTTTGCCTTCCCGCTGCTCGGCTCGATCGTGTACTTCTTCGCCGAGTACATGGGCGACATGCGCAACAACCCCGCTGCACGCAAGGCCTACCGTGCCATGGAGAAAGCGCTTGACCCCGAACGCGAGCTGCGCGACGCCACGCGCGAGTACGAGATCTCACCTTCGGTGCAGAACCGCATGCGTCTGGCCGCCGCCGAGCTGAACAAGGGCAACGCCGCAGCGGCGCGCGATCACTATCGCGCCAGCCTGAACGGCCCGATGGCCGACGACCCGGAGGTTTTGCGCGGCCTCGCCCGGGCAGAGATCGAAACCGGCGACGGTGAATCCGCGCTGCACACCCTGGCGGCGCTGGCCAAGGCGCGGCCGGACTTCCATCCGGACGACGTGGCCCTGCTCGAGGCGCGGGCCTGCGCGCTCTCGCGCGCTCAGCCGGAAACCCTTGCGGCGTTCGAGGCGGCCGCGCAGCTGGCCAGCGGGCTGGAGGCCAAGGCCCGATTCATCGCATGGCTCGTCAGCGTGGGGCAACTCGATGCCGCCCGGCGCATTCAGGCCGACATCGACCAGAGCACCAAACACTGGCCAGCCCATGCGCGAGACCTCAACGCGCCCTGGTTCACGCTGGCCCAGCAGGCGCTGGCACAGGGCGAGGCAGCGCGCTGAAATCCACGGTCACAAGTTTACATGGCCGATTACGATTTATTTCCAAGACATCAGAAACGGCTTGTCGCGCATCAGATGCGCGACAAGCCGCTAACCAAGCTAGATCTATTTTCTGTCCGAAATCAACCTTTTTACGCAGCAAGACGCTGCGTGACGCGCGGCAGCGGCAGCGCCCGCAACTCCTCATCGCTGAGCTTGCCCAACAGCCGCGGATCGGACAGCGTGCGGCGCCAGACCCGCGCGCCACTCAGGCCCTGGAACAGCCCCAGCGCGTGGCGCGTGATCGCAAAGGGGTGCGTGCCGTCCGCTGCGCGCCGCTCGATGATGTAGTCCATGAGCTGGCCCCAGGTCGCCATCCGCGCCAGCAGCGAGGTGTCCAGCGCGCCTTGAACCGGCGATGCGCCGTCCGCTGAGGACACCGCCTCGACCGGCTCGGCCGTGCCCGGGCTGAACAGCGCGTTGTCCATCTCGCGCAGCACCCAGGGGTTGTGATAGGCCTCGCGCCCGATCATCACGCCATCCAGCGCCGGCAGACCGTCCTGCGGCAGCGTTGCACCCTGCACATCGCCCACCGTCTTCAGCCCGCCGTTGAGCACGATGGTCAGCTGCGGGAAGTCCTGCTTCAAACGCCTTGCAAAGTCATAGCGCAGCGGCGGAATCTCGCGGTTCTCCTTGGGGCTGAGGCCCTTGAGCCAGGCATTGCGCGCATGGACGATGAACACCGTGCAGCCCCCCTCGGCCACCGTGCCCACGAAGTCGCGCACAAAGTCGTAGCTCTCGGTCTTGTCGATGCCGATGCGGTGCTTCACCGTCACCGGAATGTCCACGGCATCCACCATGGCCTTCACGCAGTCGCGTACCAGCAGCGGCTCGGCCATCAGGCAGGCGCCGAATGCGCCGCGCTGCACCCGCTCGCTCGGGCAGCCGCAATTCAGGTTGATCTCGTCATAGCCCCATTGCGCACCGAGCCGGGCGCACTGCGCCAGATCGGCCGGCTCGCTGCCGCCCAGCTGCAGCGCCACTGGATGCTCACTGCCATTGAAGTCCAGATGGCGCGGCACATCGCCATGCAGCAGTGCGCCGGTGGTCACCATCTCGGTGTACAGCCGGGCGTTGGGCGAGATCAGGCGATGGAAGGCGCGGCAGTGCCGGTCTGTCCAGTCCATCATCGGCGCCACGGTCAGGCGCCAGGGAGACGGCGGCCTGGAGAGCGGCGTGGAGATCGGCGATTCGGCAGGGGAAACAGAAGACATACCGCCATTTTCGCCGATGTGCCTGCGTGCCGCGGCCACAGATGACGTACCTCAAGGACAGCGCAGCGCGGCGAGGCCTATCGTGCATGAAGGAGACCACCGTCATGCAGAGCTACAAGGACATCGACGCATCGATCGATGCACTCATCGCCACCGTCGGCCTGGACCTGCGCGTGGCCCTGCCCCTGGGCATCGGCAAGCCCAATGCCTGGGTCAACGCCTTGTATCGGCGCGCAAAGCAGAATCCGGCGCTCAAGCTGAAGATCTTCACGGCGCTGTCGCTCAACACACCCGCCGGCAAGAGCAGCCTGGAGAAGCGCTTTCTCTCGCCCTTTGTGGAGCGCGTGTTCGGCGACTATCCCAACCTGGACTACAGCCTGGACGCACAGGCCGGCAAGCTGCCGCCCAACGTGGAAGTGCACGAGTTCTTCTTCAAGACGGCCGAGTACGTGCACAACGCCCCCATGCAGCGGGCCTTTGTCTACACCAACTACACCTTCGTGGTGCGCGACATGCTCGCCAACGGCATCAATGTGCTGGCCCAGGCCGTGGCGCAGCGCGACACCGCAAGCGGGCCGCGCTACTCGCTGTCCTGCAACCCGGATCTCACGCTCGATGCGCTCGATGTCTTCAATGGCGGCGGTCAGAAGCGGCTGTTCTTCGTCGGCTGCATCAACCAGGCCCTGCCCTTCATGCCGAACGACGCCGACATCGGCCCCGAGCGCTTCGACATGATCGTGGACGCCCCCGCCTGCTCGCACCACCTGTTCGCGCCGCCCAACATGAAGGTGGACGACCAGGACTACGCGATCTCCTTCTGGACCAGCAGCCTGGTGAAGGACGGCGGCACGGTGCAGGTGGGCATCGGGTCACTGGGCGATGGCATTGCCCACGCACTCATCCTGCGCGACCGGTACAACCGAACCTATCGGGACCTTCTGGCCGCCCTGCCCGGGCAGGCCGCAGCTGCACCCGAAACCGCACCCTTCAAGACC
>DASSQC010000133.1:0-4802 GCA_035702705.1 Burkholderiaceae bacterium
GGTTTCGGCGAGCACAGCTCGGCGCCGCTTGAACGGCGAGCGCATGCCGGCGCGAGCTCCCTGCACCTCCATCTCGCTTGTCTGGTGGTGAAAGCGGGGTTTCGGCGAGCGCAGCTCGGCGCCGATTGAACGGCGAGCGCATGCCGGCGCGAGCTCCCTGCACCCCTGTCTCGCTTGTCTGGTGGTGAAAGCGGGGTTTCGGCGAGCACAGCTCGGCGCCGCTTGAACGGCGAGCGCATGCCGGCGCGAGCTCCCTGCACCCCCGTCTCGCTTGTCTGGTGCGGCTTTCGAGCCATTTTGGCCTGAAGAACCGCATGGATACTGGGTCTGCGTTTTCAGACCCGCTCCAGCCGGGCGACCGACAGGGCCAGCCACTTCATGCCCGCCTCGCCGAAGTTGATCTGCGCTCGGGCGTCATTGCCCGCGCCTTCGAGGTTCACGATCACGCCTTCGCCAAACTTGGGGTGGCGCACGCCCTGGCCCAGACGCCAGCCGTGGCTGGTCTGCGGCTTGGCGAAGGCGGGCACGGCACCGCCGCCGTAGTCGGCATCGCCGTAGGGCTTGCCGCCGCCGCGCTGCCAGGCGTCGCGCATGCCAGCGGAGAATCCGGTGCCCATGCCACTGATCTTCGGCGTCAGCCAGCGCAGCGCCTCTTCGGGCAGCTCATCGAAGAAGCGGCTCTTCAGGCCGTAGCGGGTCTGGCCGTGCATCATGCGGCTGGCACAGAAGCTGATGTACAGACGCTTGCGCGCCCGTGTGATGGCCACGTACATGAGCCGGCGTTCCTCCTCGATGCCGCCGTCCTCCTTCAGGCTGTTCTCGTGCGGGAACAGGCCTTCCTCAAGCCCCGTGAGAAAGACCGCGTCAAATTCCAGGCCCTTGGCGGCATGCACGGTCATGAGCTGCACGGCGTCTTCGCCCGCCTGGGCCTGGTTGTCCCCGGCTTCCAGCGACGCGTGCGACAGAAAGGCGGCCAGCGGGCTGGGCAGCTCGTTCTCGGCCTCGGCCTGGGTGGCCGGGGCGTCCAGCGCATAGCCCTCCTCGGCATTGAAGTTGCGCGCCGCGTTGACGAGTTCCTCAAGGTTCTCGATGCGCTCCTCGCCTTCCTTGTCGGCGCGATACATGGCCAGCAGGCCGCTGGCGTCGATGATGTGCTCCACGATCTCGTGCAGCGGCAGGCCCTGGGTGGCAAAGCGCATGCCGTCGATCAGCTTGACGAAGGCACCGATGCTGCTGCCCGCCTTGCCGGCCAGAAAAGCCACCGCCCCGTACAGCGAGGTGCCGCGCTCGCGCGCCATGTCCTGGAGCTGCTCGACCGAACGGGCACCAATGCCGCGCGTGGGCAGATTCACCACCCGCGCAAAGGCGGTGTCGTCGTGCGGGTTCTCCATCAGCCGCAGGTAGGCCAGCGCATGCTTGATCTCGGCCCGCTCGAAGAAGCGCAGGCCGCCGTACACGCGGTAAGGAATGCCGTGGCGCATCAGGCCCTGTTCAAACGCCCGGCTCTGCGCGTTGCTGCGGTACAGGATGGCGCACTGGCTGCGCGGCCAGCCGTCGCGGGTCAGGCCGCCGACTTCCTCCAGCACGAACTGCGCCTCGGCCAGATCGCTCGGCGCCTCGAACACGCGCACCTGCTCACCCACGCCCGCATCGGTCCAGAGCTCCTTGCCCAGGCGCTTGGCATTGTTCTTGATGAGCGCATTGGCGCTGTTCAGGATGTGGCCGTGGCTGCGGTAGTTCTGTTCGAGCTTGATCAGGTTGCGCACCTGGAAGTCGCGCACCAGCGAGTCCATGTTGCCCACGTTCGCACCGCGAAAGGCATAGATGCTCTGGTCGTCATCGCCCACCGCAAAGATGTTGGCCACGGACACGCGCTTGCTCTCGGCCGCGCGCGTGCGGTCGATGTCGCTCATGTACTCCCCCTGCCCGGCCAGCAGGCGCAGCCAGGCGTATTGCAGAGTATTGGTGTCCTGGAACTCGTCGATCAGGATGTGCGAGAAGCGGTGCTGGTAGTGCGTGCGCAGCGGGATGTTCTTGAGCAGCACCTCGTAGGTGCGCAGCAGCAGCTCGGCAAAGTCGACCACGCCCTCGCGCTCGCATTGGTCCTGGTAGAGCTGGTAGAGCTGGACGTACTTGCGGTTGAACTCGTCGTTCACCTCCACATCGCCCGGGCGCAGACCGCTCTCCTTGCAGTTGTTGATGAACCAGCCCACCTGCTTGGGCGGATACTTCTCGTCGTCCACACCGTTGGCCTTCATCAGCCGCTTGATGGCCGACTGCTGGTCCTGCGTATCGAGGATCTGGAAGGTCTGCGGCAGGCCGGCGTCACGGTGATGCAGGCGCAGGAAACGGTTGCACAGGCCGTGGAAGGTGCCCAGCCACATGCCGCGCACATTGATGGGCAGCATGGCCGACAGACGCGTGAGCATCTCCTTGGCCGCCTTGTTGGTGAAGGTCACGGCCAGCACCCCCTGCGGCGATACGCGGCCGGTCTGGATCAGCCAGGCGATGCGCGTGGTCAACACCCGCGTCTTGCCGCTGCCTGCCCCCGCCAGGATGAGCGCGGGCTGGTCGGGCAGCGTGACGGCGGCGAGTTGTTCGGGATTGAGATTGGCGAGGAGGGTGTCGGACATGGGCGGCATTATCGCCGCGCCCCCGGTTGAGACATGCCGCACGCTCGGTCATCTGAAACGCAGCGCACGTGTCGGCAATCCAACGACATCGCACACAAGCGATGCTGCGCAGCAGCCGCGCCCCTAGACTCGCCAGCGCACAAAATCAGATTCAGGAGAGGACCATGACCCAGCGCCCGCCCTATCTCTACCCCAAGGGTTCCGTGCTGATGCACCCGCCGCTGGCGCTCAATCAGGCCGACATGATCGGCTGCTGGGTCCCCGGTTCCTTGGCCGCACTGCAGGCCAGTGTCGATGCGACGCTGAACCAGGCCACGCAGGGCAAGATGCAGTTCAAGGTGATGAGCAGCTATGTGATGCTGACCTTCACGGCGATTGCCAAGGCGCACAGCGACTTCCCGGTGGATCGTGCCAAGGGCTGGGGCAAGGAAACCGACATCATCACCTGGGTGGTCGTGGGGCAGGTGCCGGCCGGCAGCACCGAGGTCAGCCATGTGTACTTCTATCCGATGCACATCTGGGTGGACGACTGCATGGCCCTGATCAACGGGCGCGAGCTGTACGGCTACCCCAAGTACGAATGCCAGTACACGATGCCTGCACCCGGCCAGCCGGTGCAGCAGCTCACGCTGGCCGCCAAGGGCTTCGAGCCCTTCTCGCCGGATACCGAGCTGGCCTTCCATCCCCTGCTGGACGTGAACGTCAGTGCGAATGGCCAGAGCGACAAGCCGCTGGCCGCCTTTGGCGAGGCATTCGCAGAGATCATTGACCTGATGAAGAGCGAGCCCGCGGGCCTGCATCTGGGCGAGGCAGCCTATGCACAGTTTGCGGACATGCTGTTTCACCCGGCGATGGATCAGATCTTCCTGAAGCAGTTTCCGGACGCCGCCGGCGAGCGCGCGGTGTATCAGGCAGTGGTGGCCGCGCATACGCCCGTGAATGCCATCCGCAGCGTCAAGATGCTCGGCGGGCAGTGGCAGGTGAATCTGCATGCCTTTGACAGCTTCCCGCTCAGCGAAAGTCTCGGGCTGAAGATCGGGGTGCAGGACGCGATCCTGCCCTTCCGGGTCGAGTACGACTTTGCCGTACAGCCGGGCCAGGAGCTGGTGGACAACTCCGTGGTGAAGCCCGAGAAGATCGCCGTGCTGGGCGGTGGCGTGGGTGCGATGACCGCCGCCTTCTGCCTGAGCAACGAGCCGGGCTGGCAGAACCGCTACGACATCACCGTCTACCAGATGGGTTGGCGCCTGGGCGGCAAGGGTGCCAGCGGGCGCAACCCCAAGCTGGGCCAGCGCATCGAGGAGCATGGCCTGCACATCTGGTTCGGCTTCTACGACAACGCCTTCAAGGTCATGCAGCAGGCCTATGGCGAGCTTGATCGCCCGGCGGGCAGCCCGCTGGCGGCCTGGACCGATGCCTTCAAGCCGCAGCAGTTCATCACCCTGACCGAGAACGTGGACGGCCAGTGGCGCCTGTGGCCGATCAACACGCCGCTGCGTCCCGGCATTCCCGGCAATCACAGCGAGCGCCTGAGCCTCTGGGCCGCCATCCAGACCGGCATGGCCTGGCTCAAGATGTGGCTTGGGGAGCTGCACACGGCCCACGCGGCCGCCCGTGCCGCGGCACGCCCGGTGGCCGCCGCAAATGCGTCCTGGCTGGAGAAGCTCGCAACGCATATCAAGGGCGACATCGAGGATCTGCGTGCCGATCTGCATGAGGTGGGCAGCGCGGTCGAGGGCCTCGCGCTGAGTCTGGAGCAGCAGATCGATGCCCATGACTCGGCAGCCCACGGCCTGCTGGCGGACTCCGCCCTGGGCATCCGCGCCTGGATCAACGAGCTGCTCGAGGACGAGATTGCAGGCGCCAAGGACTTCGGCGACGACCTGCGGCGCCTGTACATCTGCATCGATCTGGCCACCACCACCCTGGCCGGCATGGTGAAGGATCAGGTCTTCACCGAGGGCTTCGAGGCGATCAATGACATCGACTTCTACCAGTGGCTGATCAAGCACGGCGCCAACCCCAAGTACACGGTCTACAGCGCGCCGGTTCGCGGCTTCTACGACCTGGTCTTTGCCTACGAGGATGGGGACTTCAACAAGCCCAACATCGAGGCCGGCACCATGCTGCGCGGCATGATGAAGGTGGCCATGTGCTACCACGGCGGCA
>DASSQC010000134.1:0-13188 GCA_035702705.1 Burkholderiaceae bacterium
GATCAAGGCAGTGCGTGCCAACGGCACCTACCAGAAGATTGCGGCGAAGTACTTCGACTTCGACATCTACGGCGACGCGCCGGCAGGCAAGTAAGCGCGGCACCCGCAACGCACGCAGCGCCGCATGGATACCCTGCTCGCCTACCTGCCCAGCCTGCTGGCCGGTACCACCATCACCATCGGTCTGGCCATGGCGTCGCTGGCGATTGCCTGCATCCTGGGCCTGCTGGGTGCTGCGGCCAAGCTGTCGCGGTCGCGGGCACTGCGCTGGTCGGCCAACACCTACACGACAGTGATCCGGGGTGTACCCGACCTGGTGCTCATGCTGCTCGTGTTCTTCGGTGGCCAGGTACTGGTGAACAGCCTCGCCACCCAGCTCGGCTATGACGACTACATCGACGTCAACCCCTTCGTGGCCGGGGTGCTGACGATCGGCTTCATCTTCGGGGCCTACCTGACCGAGACCTTCCGCGGCGCAATCCTCGCCATCCCGGCCGGTCAGGCGGAGGCCGCCATGGCCTTCGGCATGACGCGCTGGCACACCCTGCGGCGGATCGTGCTGCCGCAGATGGTCCGCCTGGCGCTGCCGGCCTTCTCCAACAACTGGCTCGTGCTCGTGAAGTCCACCGCCATCGTGTCGGTGATCGGCCTCACGGACATGATGCACAAGGCGTCCCAGGCAGCCGGCGCCACCAAGCAGCCCTTCGTGTTCTATCTGGCTGCCGGCGCCATCTACCTGGGCATCACGAGCGTGTCCGGTCTGGTGTTCCGCCATCTCGAACGGCGCTTCTCGAAGGGCGTGCGGGAGGCTCGCGCATGAACTGGGAGGCGATCATCGAGTCCCTGCCGCAGTACGCCAGCGGGCTGGGAACCACGCTGCAACTGCTGGCTGCATCACTGGCGATCGGCCTCGTCACGGCGCTGCCGCTGGCCGTGCTGCGGGCCCAGCCGGACGGCTGGGGCAATCTGCCGGTGCGCGCCTTCACCTACGTGGTCCGCGGCACGCCCATGCTGGTGCAGCTGTTTCTCATCTACTACGGACTGGCGCAGTTCGAGGTCGTGCGCAATTCCTTTGCCTGGCCCTGGCTGAGCTCGGCCTGGTTCTGTGCCGTGCTGGCCTTCGGCGTCAATACATGCGCCTACACAACAGAGATCATTGCGGGATCCATCCGCAACACCTCGCGCGGCGAGATCGAGGCCGCGCGCGCATGCGGCATGTCGCGCGGGCTGATGCTGCGGCGGATCGTGCTGCCCTCCGCGCTGCGCCGCTCGATTCCGGCCTACAGCAACGAAGTGATCATGATGCTGCACGGCACATCACTGGCCAGTGTGGTCACGCTGCTTGATCTGACCGGCGCGGCCCGCGAAATGAACAGTCGCTTCTATCTGCCCTTCGAGGCCTTTCTCACGGCCGCTGCGTTCTACCTCGCCGTCACGGGCGTGCTCGTGCTGGCCTTCCGCCAGATCGAGCGACGCTGGCTCGCCTACCTGCAACCCAGAAAATCATGATCAGCCAACAACATCGGTTGCCCATTCAGACCCCGGGAACACACCGCGAAGTCATCAGCTACCACTACGGCCCGACCGGTTCCGGGCGCAAGGTCTACATCCAGGGCTCCCTGCATGCAGACGAGTTGCCTGGCATGCTCGTCGCGCACTGCCTGCGCGAACAGCTCGCGCAGCTTGAGGCGGCTGGCGAACTCGCCAGCGAAATTGTGGTTGTTCCCGTCTGCAACCCGATCGGCCTTGCGCAGATGCTGCTGCATGCCCCGATCGGTCGCTTCGACTTCGGTCGCGGCGAGAACTTCAATCGGCACTATCCGGACCTGTTCGAGGCCGTGAAGGCCCGCGTTGCCCCGACCCTGGGTTCGGACGCCCGCGTCAATACCGGGCTGATCCGCGAGGCGATCCGCACCGAGCTGGCGCTGGTACCGGCCGTCAGTGAGCTGTCGGGCCTGCGCAAGACCCTGCTGTCTCTGGCCTTCGACGCCGACATCGTGCTTGACCTGCACTGCGACAGCGAGGCGGTGATGCATCTGTACACCCTCACACCGCTGTGGCCGCGCGTCGAGCCCCTGGCACGACTGCTGCAGGCCCGGGCCACACTGCTGGCCACAGAGTCGGGCGACTCGCCATTCGATGAGGCCTGCAGCCAGATCTGGTGGCGCTTGCAGGCGGCCTTCGGGCCCGAGAACCCCGTCGAACTGGGCTGTGCCGCAGTCACGGTGGAGCTGCGTGGAACGCGCGACATCAACCTCGACATCGCACATTCCGATGCCCGCGCCATCATCGACTACCTGCGACTTGAAGGGCATGTCGTCGGGGCCGCGCCCGAACTGCCCCCCCTGGCCGCTGAGGCAACACCGCTGGCCGGCAGCGCCACGCTTTCAGCCCCCATCAGCGGCGTGCTGGCCTTCCTGAAGGCGCCTGGCGACATGGTGGCCTCTCAGGACGTGGTGGCGCAGGTCATCGACCCGCTGAGCGGTGAGAAGGCCGACATCGTGAGCCACACCTCGGGCGTCATGTATGCCCGCGAGGCCCGATCCTTCGTCACCCAGGGCACGGACATTTGCAAGGTGGCCGGGCGTGTACCCTTTCGCCACGGTCGGTTGTTGAGCGCCTAGTGCCAATCATGAACGCACGCCTTGAACCCGGCCGCACCCTGCCCGAGTCCGACACCAACCCTCTGCTGAACCGCGGTCCGAAGATGCCGATCAAGCTCGAAGTCAGCGATATCCACAAGCGCTTCGGCGAGGTGGAGGTGCTCAAGGGCGTGAGCCTGCAGGCTGCATCCGGCGATGTGCTGACACTGATCGGTGCAAGCGGGTCGGGCAAGAGCACGTTTCTGCGCTGCATCAACCTGCTTGAACAACCCAACCAGGGATCGATCCGCTTGGACGGCGAGGAGCTGCGCCTCACCCCGGATCGCGATGGCACCCTGAAGGCCGCAGACGCACGGCAACTGGCGGCCATGCGTGCTCGTCTGGCCATGGTGTTCCAGCACTTCAATCTGTGGGCACATATGACGGTGACCGAGAACGTCATCGAGGCACCGATGCACGTGCTCGGGCTGAGCAAGGCCGAGGCCAGCGAACGCGCTGAGACCTACCTGAACCGCGTCGGCGTATGGCACCGGCGGGCACTGTATCCCGCACATCTCTCGGGTGGGGAACAGCAGCGCGTGGCGATTGCGCGCGCTCTGGCGATGCAGCCGGAGGTGATGCTCTTCGATGAACCGACGTCTGCACTCGATCCTGAGCTGGTCGGCGAGGTACTGCGTGTCATGCGTGGCCTGGCCGAGGAAGGTCGGACCATGGTCATCGTGACCCATGAAATGGAATTTGCACGCGAGGTCTCCAACAAGACGCTGTTTCTGCACAAGGGCGTGGTGGAGGAGGCCGGGCATCCTTCCGAAGTGCTTTCCAGGCCGCAATCACCGCGTCTGCAGCAGTTTCTTGCCGGCGGCCTCAAGTAGCGCCGGTTGGTGCACGCCGTGAGCGCTGGTGCGACAACGATCTTGAGCGGGCTGCATTCTTGATGCGCACGATCCGGCTCGTCGCCCTCGTCGCGCAGGGCCAGCCGCTGGAGCCGATTGCCCAGCTTGCGCGCCTGAAGCTGGCATGGGCCGGGATGCAGGCTCCCCTCGACCTGTGCCTCGTGCTCCAGACGCTTGATGACGCTGCAGAGCTTGTGAGCACCGAGGGGATCACGATCCGCCTGCCTGCGCCTGATACATCGGCGGGCGCCGATGTGCGGGTGGTGACCTGCATGAGCAGTCTGTCCGAAGCCGAACAGGCTGCTGCCGCGGCCTGGATGGCTCGCGAGAGCGCGCTGCGTATCTGGATCGGCACAAGGCCTGCGGTGGTCCTGCCGGCAGACACGCTGGTGTTGAAGGACACTGATCTGTGCAGCGAGCTGGGGCGCACCATGCTTGAGTGCTGGGCGCCCGAGGCAATCGGACGCTGGCGAAGTCTGTATCGAGATGGCGCTCCGGGCCGGACAGACGCCCATGGCTTGCCATCGAGGTCGCTTGACCGGGCGACCGCCCACCCGAAGCTCGCCGAGGCACTTGCCCTGATGAAGGCCAACTTCGAGGAGCCACTTCCGGGCGACGACATTGCGCGGCTGGTCGGTGTGTCGCGGCGGCAGCTTGAGCGCCTGTTCAAGCAGCACCTGGACACGCTGCCCTCGAAGCACTACCTCGAGCTGCGCCTTGCACATGCCCGCATGCTGCTGCAGGACAGCTCCCAGTCCATTCTCCAGGTCGGACTCGCCTGCGGCTTCTCGTCCGGCCCGCACTTCTCCAGCACCTATCGCGCGCACTTCGGCATCACGCCACGCGAGGAACGCAGTCGCCGCGTATCGACCTACTGGCAGGCAGGAAGTACAAGCACATGAGCAGACCACCACCCACCTATGTACTGCGGCCGAGCCGGCTTGCGGATCTGTCGCATGTCGAACGGATCGCGCGCGCTGCTGCAATCGGTGTGACCTCCCTGTCCGAGGATCCGGAGCGCCTTCTGGAGAAGGTTCGACGCTCCATTCACTCCTTCGCGTCCGACGTCGACACGCCGACCGAGGAAGCCTATTTCTTCGTGCTCGAGGACCCGGCAAGCGGACATATCGCCGGTGTGAGCGGCATCACCGCGACGGCAGGCTTCCACGACCGCTTCTACAGTTATCGCAACGAGATCGTCGTGCACCGGTCGCGCTCCCTGGGCCTGTCCAACCGCATTCATGCCCTGCATCTCTGCCATGACCTCAGCGACTACAGCCTGCTGACCTCGTTCTACGTTGAACCGCAGCTCGAAAATACCGACTGGCCGCAGCTGCTTTCTCGGGCGCGTCTGCTCTACATGACCGAGCACCCGCAGCGTTTTGCCGACCGCGTGGCTGCCGAGAGTCCCGGGCTGTGTGACGACGCGGGGCACTGCCCTTTCTGGGATGCAGTCGGGCGGCGATTTTTCAACATGGACTACGCCCAGGCAGAACGGATCGCAGGCGGGCGCAGCAAGTCCTTCATCGCCGAGCTGATGCCGCACGCCCCGATCTACGTACCCTTGCTGCCCGAGCAGGCTCGAATGGCGATCGGCCAACTGCATCCTTCGGCAGAACTGCCCTTCTCCATCCTGATGGATGAGGGGTTTGACGAGAACACCTACATCGACCTGTTCGATGGCGGCCCGACCGTCCACGCACGGCTCGACACCTTGCGAACACCGCGCGGCAGCCGGCGCCTTCCCATCCGCATCAGCCACGCGGGCAAGGATCGCTTCATCGCACTGAGTGCGTCGGCGGCCAACCCGCGTGCAAGCATCGTGCGTGGCCGACTGAGTGGCGGCCACTTCCTGCTGTCGGCTGCGGATGCACAGCTGCTGGAGCTGGTGGAGGGCGACGAACTGCGCATTGCACCGCTGGATGCCGACCTGATCCCGGGAGGCGAATGATGCTCGATATCCGTTTTGCACAGACAGCAGACCGAGAAGCGATTCGCGAACTCCTGCAGCAGCACCCCATCGACGCTTCCGGCTGGCGCCTGCCGCTCGCCTGGTGGCTTGGGCTGCTGGACATGCCGCTTGCCGCACCGGCCGACCCGAAGTCCCTCGCACCTGACGAGCCCGTGCTGCTCGTGGCGCACTCGGGCGGTGGGATTGTGGCTGTCGCAAGCTTCACGCCCGCGTTCGGTACGCGCAAGCCCTGCCCCGCCTGGCGGCTGGGGCGAACCGTGCATGCGAGCGAAGACCTGAACATCCTGCACGCGGTCGACACCTTGCAGCTCAGCCATGATTTGCACGGAAGCAGCGAGTTGGCCGTCCTCGCTATGCTGCCCGATCTGATGTCTGGCACCGCACCGTCAGGCTTGCTCGATGGGCTGTTGCATCTGCTTAAAAGCGCCCTCGCGCCCAGCCACGGGGATGCACTCTTCATGCGACTGCGCGGCGTGCATACTCCCGACGGAGGGTCGCCGTTCTGGCAGGCTCTGGGTCGACCATTTTGCCCGCCGGCACTGAGCCGGATCGATACCGAGGGGGCGATCCCGCCCGGACTGGCGCACTGGAAGTCCGGCGTGGCGGAGCTGTTGCCGCGCCTGGCTGTGTACGGAGCCTTCCTTCCCGATGACGTGCAGCATGATCTTGGACGCACTGACCCGGCGCTTGCAAGCTTCGAGATCGGTCTTGAGTGCCTGGGATTCAGAGCGTCCGGACTCATCGATCTGATCGATGCGGGGCCCATGTTCACCGCACGCTGGAAGGATGTCGACACGCGCAGAGCCGCGTGAATGCAGCCGCGTCAGCCGGGCCGGCGGTCGCGAAGCGATGCAGCGAGCGTGGGCAGATCGACGTACTCCAGCTCACCGCCGACGGGCAGGCCTCGCGCCAGGCGGGTCACCTTCAGGCCCTTGCGCTTGAGCAGATCCGAGAGCATGAAGGCCGTTGCCTCGCCCTCGGCTGTGAAGTTGGTCGCGATGATGATCTCTCGCACCACGCCATCTCCTGCGCGTTCGAGGAGTGCTTCAAAGCCCAGCGTCTGCGGCGTGGCACCGTCCAGGGGAGATACGCGCCCCATCAGCACCCAGTACAGGCCGCGATATCCCAACGTGGCCTCAAGGGCCTGCAGATCCGCTGGCGTCTCGACAATGGCCAGTACCGTGCCGTCGCGCGACTCATCGGCGCAGGTACCGCAGATGGGCAACTCGGTAAAGGTATTGCAGCGGCTGCAGCGGCCGATTCTTTCGAGACCCTGACCCAGGGTGTCGGCCAGTTGCGCCGCCGCCATGCGATCCTCGGCCAGGAGATACAAGGCAAAGCGCTGCGCAGTCTTGGGCCCGACGCCGGGCAGACGCTCGAAGGCTTCGAGCAGGCGCGCGAAGGCGTCCTTGTGGCTGCTCATGGCGCCGAGCGCGTCTTCGGAAAGGTCAGAACGGGAACTTCATGCCCGGAGGCAGCGGCAGTCCGGCGGTGACGCTGGCCATGCGTTCCTGGGTGGTCTGCTCGGCCTTGCGCGCTGCGTCGTTGAAGGCGGCGGCCACCAGATCTTCGAGCATGTCCTTGTCGTCTGTGAGCAGGCTGGGGTCGATGCTGACACGACGAACATCATGCTTGCAGGTCATCACGACCTTGACCATCCCTGCGCCCGCAGAACCCTCGACCTCGATCTGGCCGAGCTGGTCCTGCATGCGCTTCATGTTCTCCTGCATCGCCTGCGCCTGCTTCATCAGGCCGGCAATCTGTCCCTTCATCATGGCAACGTCCTCTGTTCAAAAAATCGGGGTTCGAGCAATGCTGCGATCCGGTCATGCCCGATCAGGCAGGCCGGTCGGATTCTGCAGCGCGAATGGATGCTGGCACGACGGTCGCACCAAACAGGTCCTTGATCTCGAGTACGACAGCGTCGTTCTGGACGGCATCTTCAAGCGCCTGCCGGGCGAGCGTGCGCTCCAGCTCCATACGCTGATGCGCCGTGACCGGCGCATCAGCCGCTGCAGGCATCGGGGCCTGTTCGTCGAGCCGAACTTCGATCCGGCGCACGTAGCCTGCTGCTGCCAGCGCCTGCTGCAACCTGGCGTTGTTCATGGGGCTGGACAGACCGCGCGCCGCGACCGACAGCGTCAGCGTGCCACCATCGTCACTGACCAGCGCGCTTTGCAATGCAAGTTGCTGCGCAATGCCGGTCAGACGCAGACGGGCGGCAACCGCAGGCCAGTCCGAGATTGTGGGCTGCTCTCCGGCGGCTGCCGCATCGGCCTGCAGCAGCGGCGGGACGGAATCGACGGGCGCTGCAGCCGCGGTCAAGATACGTGTCGGCGGCAGTGAGACCCGGCTGGGCTCCTCCGGCGGGCACACAGGCGCGGCGAGATCTTGCCGGGGCTTCGGAGCCGCGACGGGCACCGAAATTCGGCTGCCCGGACGGGGTGCCAGCAGAGGCCTGCTCGCACTGTCCGAACCGGCAGCGACGGGCGCGAACGCCAGCATGCGGAGCAGGGTCATCGAAAAGCCTGTCCCGGGGTCGGGCGCCCAGCTCAGTTCCTGCAGGCCCTTGATGGCAATGCCGTAGAGCAGTTGGACCTCATCGGCCGGGAAGGCCTGCGCCAGACGCAGCAACTCGCTTCGATCGGCGAGATCATCGTGGACACTGTCCGGAATGGCCTGGGCCAGCGCGATCCGGTGCAGCAAGGCAGCGAGATCGGATAGCGCACCTTCGAATCCAATCGACCGGGCAGACATGGCTTCCAGGGCCTCGCCCAGCCGGGCGGGGTCACGGGCAGCCAGCGCATCGAGCAATGCGATCAGATGCCCCGTATCCACGGCCCCCAGCATCTCGCGTACGGCGGCTGCAGTGATCGGGCCGGCGCAGTAGGCAATGGCCTGGTCGGTCAGGCTGAGCGCATCGCGCATCGAGCCATGCGCCGCGCGCGCGATCAGCGCCAGCGCCTGGGGTTCGGCCTGAATGCTCTCCTCCGTCAGGATCCGCGCGAGGTGCTCCGCGGTCGCGCCAGCCGGCATCTGCTTTAGGTTGAACTGCAGGCAGCGCGACAAGACAGTGACCGGGATCTTCTGCGGATCGGTGGTCGCCAGGATGAACTTCATGTGCTCGGGCGGCTCTTCCAGCGTCTTCAACATCGCGTTGAAGGCGTGGTTGGTCAGCATGTGCACTTCGTCGATCATGTAGACCTTGTAGCGGCCCGCAGTTGGCGCATACACGGCTCGCTCCAGCAACGTGGTCATCTCGTCGACCCCGCGATTGCTGGCAGCGTCCATCTCGACGTAGTCGATGAATCGCCCTGCATCGATCGCCCTGCAGGACTCGCACACACCGCAGGGCTCTGCAGTGACGCCGCCCTTGCCGTCGGCGCCGGTGCAATTCAGCGCCTTGGCCAGGATCCGCGAGAGCGTCGTCTTGCCCACGCCGCGCGTGCCGGTGAACAAGTAGGCGTGATGCAGGCGTCCGCTGGACAGGGCATGGCTCAGAGCACGGACGACATGCTCCTGACCGACAAGGCCGGCACCAAAGGACTTGGGCCGCCACTTGCGGGCAAGCACCTGATAACTCATGCGTGGACGCCTGCGAGGAAGTCGCGGGCCGCAGCAGCGCAGCCCGCAGAAAGCAAAAAGGTGAGCCTGAACCTCGGCACTGAAAGTGACCGGTTAGGGCTGCTTCGTTCCCGACCTGACCCGGTTCCCGGACTCCCATGCGAGGGGGCCCACCACGTACGAGTGTATCCGAGCGGGCTGCGCCAGCGCGCGCGCTGCCTGACGGCAGCGTCGCACACAGCCCGCGCTTCCGTGCAGACGCATGCCTATCGATACGATTGCGCATGCCAATCCTTCGGCGGTAACTGCACGTGTAACATGCCGAGCAACCGTGCGTTCGGGCGCCAGAGTACTTGGCACCGCGGCATGAACCCACTGCCCCACACACCACAGGATTTCCCCATGAGCGGCTCAATCAAATACGTGAGCGATGCGTCTTTCGACGCCGATGTTCTCAAGTCAGATGTTCCGGTACTGCTGGACTACTGGGCCGAGTGGTGCGGCCCCTGCAAGATGATCGCGCCGATCCTCGATGAAGTTGCCAGGGATTACGCAGGTCGCGTGCAGGTCGCGAAAATGAATGTCGATGAGAACCGCGACGTGCCCGCCAAGTTTGGTATTCGCGGCATCCCGACGCTGATGCTGTTCAAGAATGGCCAGGTCTCGGCGACCAAGGTGGGCGCGCTGTCAAAGTCTCAGCTGACCGCATTTCTGGACGGGCATCTTTGATTGAGGCGCGACGGGCCGCCGCAACGTCGGCCCGACCGCGACTTGCGCTGCTGGCGAACGCAGCGCAATAATCCAACCGACATCTGCTGCTCCGCAGCATGCGGTAGAGCTCCCGAGTTTCGATTCGGTTGAGCCGCCTGCAAGCCGAACCGGCTACTTCCCCTGTATCACCTGTCTTTGCCGCATTCGCGGCACTTCTCCCTCAAGGCTTGGCCTTTCATGCATCTGAACGAACTCAAGGCGCTTCACATTACCGAACTCGTCGAAATGGCGGGAACGCTCGAAATCGAAAACGCCGGCCGCATGCGCAAGCAGGAGCTCATGTTTGCGATCATGAAGCGCCGCGCCAAGCAGGGCGAGCAGGTCTTCGGCGACGGCGTTCTGGAAGTTCTGCCGGATGGATTTGGCTTCCTGCGCTCACCCGATACGAGCTATCTGGCCAGCCCTGACGACATCTACATCTCGCCTTCGCAGATCCGTCGATTCAATCTGCATACCGGCGACTCGATCGAAGGTGAAGTCCGCACGCCCAAGGACGGCGAGCGCTATTTCGCTCTGGTCAAGGTCGACAAGGTCAATGGCGTACCGCCCGAACAGATCAAGAACAAGATCATGTTCGAGAACCTCACCCCCTTGCACCCGACACGCCGCTTCACGCTGGAGCGCGACATCAAGGGCGAGGAAAACATCACCGGCCGCATCATTGACATGATTGCGCCGCTCGGCGCGGGCCAGCGCGCCTTGCTGGTCGCCAGCCCGAAGTCCGGCAAGACGGTGATGATGCAGCACATTGCCCACGCGATTGCCGCCAATCACCCCGAAGCGGTGCTGATCGTTCTGCTGATTGATGAGCGCCCGGAAGAAGTCACCGAAATGCAGCGCAGCGTGCGCGGCGAAGTGGTTGCCTCGACCTTCGACGAACCCGCGCCGCGTCACGTGCAAGTGGCGGAGATGGTCATCGAGAAGGCCAAGCGCCTGGTTGAAATGAAGAAGGACGTTGTGATCCTGCTTGACTCGATCACACGCCTCGCACGTGCCTACAACACCGTGGTACCGGCCTCCGGCAAGGTTCTGACCGGTGGTGTGGATGCCAACGCTCTGCAGCGCCCCAAGCGCTTCTTTGGCGCAGCACGCAACCTTGAGGAAGGCGGGTCGCTGACGATCATCGCCACCGCACTGATCGAGACCGGCAGCCGCATGGACGACGTGATCTACGAGGAATTCAAGGGCACCGGCAACAGTGAAATCCACCTCGAGCGCCGTCTCGCCGAGAAGCGCGTCTATCCCTCGATCAATCTCAACAAGTCCAGCACCCGCCGCGAGGAGCTGCTGATCCCGAAGGATCAGCTGCAGAAGATCTGGATCCTGCGCAAGCTGATCTACGACATGGACGAGGCCCAGGCCATGGAATTCATCCTGTCGAAGATGAAGGAAACCAAGTCCAACGCCGAGTTCTTCGAACTCATGCGCCGAGGCGGCTGAACATCGGAATCAAGGATGCGGCCGGAAATGCAATTTCGGCATCATGACGTCCAGATGCGCCCGGTGCGATCTGGACGCCAGACCTGAAAATCTGAGATAATCCAAGGCTTTTCAGCATTCACCCAGGGCACGTGACCGCGCAAAGAGGCTTTGACCCGGCGCTGGTTGGCGACTCGAACCACGACGAGGGCACCATGAAAGAAGGCATTCACCCCGACTACCGCGAAGTCGTTTTCGTCGACGTGACGAACGGCGTGCAGTTCATCACCCGTTCCACGGTACAGACCCGTGAAACGATCAAGCTGGATGGCAAGGAATACCCGCTGTTCAAGTGCGACGTGACCAGCGAATCACATCCCTTCTACACGGGCGCCCAGAACAAGGTGCTGGATACTGCCGGCCGGATCGACAAGTTCCGCCAAAAGTTCGCCCGGGCGACGGGCAAGGCCGCCTGAGCCGGCGCGCTCACGGCATCGCGGCGCACGGCATCAGGCGTGCGCGTGAACCCAAAGGGGCAGCTCAGGCTGCCTCTTTTGCTTTGCTGCTCAGCCACGCACGGTGTGCCGACAGCTGAATACACCCCCCGCGCTACATTCCCGACATGGTCAGTCCTGTTGCCCTGCGCAAGAACCCGGCCCTGCTGACTGAACGGGCAACGCGAAAGTTGCCACGGTTCATCCTGCTGGCCATGGCAGTGGCCTATTGCGCCGCCGGTTTGATCGGCCGCGATCCCTGGCGAACCGACGACGCGGTGACCTTCGGCGTCGCGTGGACCATGGCACATGGCAACCTGCTCGACTGGCTCATGCCCAATGTGCTGAGTGATCCGGTGGTGCAGGATGGTCCGCTCACGTACTGGGTGGCAGCGCTTTCGATCTGGGTCTTTGGCGGACTGCTCGGTGAACCGCTCGCCGCACGCATTCCCACTGGCATGGGTACGGGCCTGGCGCTAGCCGCCACCTGGTATGCCACCTACACGCTCGCACGCACGCACCCGGCTCAGCCGGTCCAGTTCCTCTTTGGCGGGGCCCCCGAACCACGGGACTACGGCCGCGCCATCGCAGATGGCGCACTGCTCACGCTGCTGGCCACCCTCGGGCTGCTGCTGCGCCTGCACGAGGCCACACCCGAAGCGCTTCAGTTTGCCCTGCTCTGCATCGCCATGTACGGCCTCGTGCTCACGCTTGAGCGCCCACGAGCCGGTACCACGTGGCTCGGTGTGGCGATTGCGGGTCTGCTGCTCACGCGTGGTCAGCAGGCTGCACTACCTCTTTTGCTTGTCACCCTTGGGCTGGCGATCTTCTACAGGCCCATGGCGCCTGCCCGCCGCTGGCTGGCACTCATCACGCTGCCTATCGCGCTGGCGCCAACCGCGATCTGGGCCTACATGCTGCGCGAGCAGGGCGCCGTGGGCCAGGCCTATCTGCAGGCCTGGATGACCTGGAACCTCACGGCCAACAGCGGGCAGTCCGCCAGCGTGGCGCTTTACTTTGCGCGCAACCTGCTGATCTTCGGCTGGCCCGCCCTGCCCTTTGCATTGGTCGCGGCCTGGCGCTGGCGTCAGCGCCTGTCGGCGCCGCATGTCATGCTGCCCGCCGCGATGGTCCTCACCCATCTGCTGTACATCCTGGTGATCAGCGCCGAAGGTCAGGAAGCACTGATGGTTTCGGTCCTGCCCGGCAGCTTCATTCTCGCCGCCTTTCTTCTGCCCACGCTCTCACGCTCCACCAGCAACGCCATCGACTGGTTCGCGCTGATGTCCCTGAGTTTCGGGATCTTCCTCGTCTGGCTGGGCTATCTCGCCATGCAAGCGGGCTGGCCGCCGCAGCTCTCGCGCAATTTCAGCAAGCTCGCGCCCGGCTGGACGCCGAGTTTCTCGGTGCTCGCCTTTGCGTTCGCGCTGATCGCCACGCTGTTCTGGGCCTACACGGTCTGGTGGCGCACG
>DASSQC010000135.1:0-2572 GCA_035702705.1 Burkholderiaceae bacterium
AAACCGAAAGCGGAGAAACTGGCTTTTCGCTTGCCTGATGCGCGATCAATGCATATCGAAGCGCGCTAACAAACTGGTCCGAAAACGACTGAATGCAGTGCTGACGCGGCGCCTGGAACGGGCTTCATTCGGCCGTCTGCCGATCATGCAGCCACGCCCTGGGAAAGATGCTGGCACGTCGCCCCGCGCCCTGCGTGCATCGTCGGCTGAGCGCTGGCGGGAACCCCACCGCGCGCACCACCCCGGGACCGCACCACCTGCTCAACCGCAGAGGGCCGGTCCGTACCGGCTCAGAGCGTGTGCGTCTGCCGCGTGGAGCCCAGGGCCGCGCCGAGGATCTCCTCGATGCGCGCCTTGGCATTGGCGCCGGTTTCGTCCCCCGGGAACTGCACGCCGATGCCCTGGGTGCGGTTGCCCGTGCCGCCGCGCGGCGTGATCCAGGCCACCTTGCCGGCGATCGGCAGCTTGTTCGGGTCGTCCATCAGCGCCAGGATCACGTACACGGCATCGCCGAGCTTGTACTCCTTGGCCGTGGGCACAAAGATGCCGCCATTCTTCAGAAAGGGCATGTACGCGGCGTAGAGCGCGGCCTTTTCCTTGATGGCCAGCTGGATGATGCTGGGGCGGGCGGCCGGAGCGGCAGTGGGAGCGGCTTGAGTCATTCTTGGGCGTGATTCAGGTGGGGCTTGCGCGGCGGCCGGCGCTGCGGTCCGGGGCGGCGCCCTGCTCGGCAGCGATCAAGTCCGAATATTGCACGAGCAGACTGTCAGTGACCAGCGCGGGCGCCAGCGGGTGCTCGGCGGCGCGCAGCGCGCGCGTCACGGCCGCAAGCAGCTTGTGCCAGCCGGCCGGAGACAGTCTGCGCGCGGCAGCCTGCCATTGCGCGGCGCTCACGCCCAGCCAGGCTCCGGCCTGCGCGGCGCCCGAGGCGAGCTCGGCGCAGTGGGCCGCAAAGCGGTAGTACCACTCCAGCCAGGCGCGGATTTCGCCCTTCTTGAGGTTGCCGCTGGTCCAGAAGCGGCTGTCGTCCGGCGCGCACCAGGCGGCCAGGCGGTCCGTGATGTTCAAGGTGTCGGCCTGGGCCGCCAGGTTCAGTGCGGCATAGGGCGCCCCGCGCGCCAGCTTGAGCCAGGCCGGGGCATCCTGCACGCCCTGTGCAGCCAGCCAGGCCAGCACGCCCGGCGAGTCGGGGCGCGGGGTGGGCACGTTCATCACCTGGCAGCGCGAGCGGATGGTGGGCAAGAGCCGCCCGGGTTCGCTGGTGGCCAGCAGCAGCATCATGCCCGGCGGGGGTTCTTCCAGGGTCTTGAGCAGGGCGTTGGCCGAGACGGCGTTGAGTGCCTCGGCCGGGTACAGCAGCGCAATGCGCCGGCCGCCCCGGGTGGTGCCCACGGTGCTCGCGCCAATCAGCTGGCGGATGGACTCCACCTTGATCTCGCCGCGCACGGCCATCTCGGGCGTGTGGCTGCTGGGCCAGACCACCTCGGCGGCCGCGCCCTCCTCCGCGGGCGCGGCACCCTCCTCCGCCTCCTTCACGCTGGGCAGAATGATGTGCAGGTCTGGATGATTGCCTGAAGCAAAAAGATGGCAGGACTCGCACTGGCCGCAGGCGCCTGCGGCGGTGGGCCGTTCGCACAACAGGCTGTGCGCCAGACCGAGGGCCAGTTCGGGCAGGCCGACGCCTTTTCCACCCTGCAGCAGCAAGGCGTGATGCAGTCGCGAGCCCTGGGCAAGCACTTGGTCATGGACTGCAGAAAGCCATGAAAGCTGTTTTAAATCAGGTGCTTGCATTATTTTTCTCAAGTTTCACTTGAGCGTGGAACACAGACAGAAGGCCCGCCAGATCGGCCTCGATCTGTGCCTGGATCTGTGCCGCAGGCAAGCCTGCATCCAGCACCACAAAGCGGCCCGGCTCGGCCTGTGCAAGCGCCTGGAAGCCGGCGCGCACGCGCTCCTGGAAGGGGCTGCCGGCGCGCTCGAACTTGTCGGCCTCGGCCTGCGCACGACCGGCTGCACGGCGCGCGGCAGCGTCCGAAACACTCAGATCAAACAGATAGGTGCGGATCGGCATCGTGCCGCCCACCACTTCGCGCTGCAGGCGGCGCAGTTGCGCGAGATCACCGCCCTTGGCATGGCCCTGGTAGGCCAGGGTGCTGTCGGCAAAGCGATCGCACAGCACCCAGGCGCCGCGCGCCAGGGCCGGGCGAATCACGCTGGCGAGGTGCTCGGCACGCGCGGCGTTGATCAGCAGGGCCTCGGTGTCCGGCGCCATGGCCTGCTGCAGGATCAGTTCGCGCAGGCGTTCGCCCAGGGGCGTCCCGCCGGGCTCGCGCGTGACCACCACCTCGTGCCCCCGGGCGGTCAGCCAGGCCTGCGCGGCAGCAATCTGCGTGGACTTGCCCGCACCGTCGATGCCTTCGAAGCTGATGAAGCGCAGGCTCATGGTGTTCCGACCCAACGAAGCATTGCAAAATCGGCCATACTTTCGACAAGCATACATTGAGCCAAGAATGGCTTCTCGCAAGCGAAGAGTGCCCCTGGACTGCAGGCAAAAAGGGCATTTTCAGCCATG
>DASSQC010000136.1:0-2819 GCA_035702705.1 Burkholderiaceae bacterium
GCATTGAAGCGCCCACTCAGGTTCGTGAAGCCGGGCAGGCCGATGATGGGCAGCGGCCGCGCACTGGGCTCGGCCTGGGTTGCCGCAGAGCTCGGCGGATTGCTGCGTGCCAGTTCAGGCGTGAGCAGGCGTGCAAGCACGCCGCGGTCCGACTGGGCGCGCAGGCCCAGTCCCGCGAAGTCACCCTGCGCCTTGAAGCGCGTGGCACTGCCTGCAGCGCCCGGCACAGGCGCCTGCCACTCCACGGTCAGCTGGCTGACCCGACCACGAGGCTCGAAGGCAGCCAGTGCCGAACGCACCACCGGACTGAGGGGCAGGCGTTCCGACAATTCGTGCAACAGCGCCAGATCCAGACCCTCGGCAGACACCATGCCCTGCGCGCCCGTCCGGTCGCTGCCCGGCGTGAAGCGCTCGGCCAGATTCATCGGTGCAGGCGCGCGTCCGTCCGGCAGCGTCAGGCTCAGGCCGCGGACACTGACTTCATGCGCCAGGCTCTCTGCGGCCAGCTGCCGGCCTTCGATTCGGCCGCCAAGCGCCGACAGCTCCAGCGGTGCAAGGTCGGGGGCGAACTTCAGCACCAGGCGGCTGAGCTGGACATCTGCCGTGACCTGCGTGATTCGTAGGGCATCGAAGTCCACCCAGCCGCGAACCGCACCCTGGCCCTGCGTCACGCTCAGCCCGCCCAAGGCCGGCAGGGGCAGGCGCCGCAGCACGCCCGCAATGTCGGCACGGTCCAGCTGCACGAAGACCTGGCCGCGCCAATTGCGCACATCCTCCACGGGACGCAGCAACCGATGCGAAAACTCGGCACGCAAATCCAGGGGCTCGATGCCCTTGTCGACTGGATCGGCCTGCAGTCCCATCCGATGCGTCAGGCCGCGGTTCTGGGCCAGCAGGTTGACGTTCCGGAAGGCGATCGGTGCGGTGCCTGCGACCTCATCCGTCCAGCGCAGCGCACCGCCGGACAGCACGATTTCGTGCTGCGCCAGCAGCCAGCGCAGGCCTCGACCATCACTGTCGCTGCGCGCCGGGTCGATCACGAAGCCGGCCAGCTCGAAGCGGCCATCCGCGCGGCGGCGCACATCCAGCTCCGGACCCAGCACCCGCAGCCGATGGAAGATGGGCTGAAAGCGCAGCAGCGACTCCCAGGCAAGCACGGCCTCCACGCGCGACCATTGCATGCGCAGATGCCCCTGTGCATCCCGCACCTGAACCTGATCGATGCTGAACTCCGGCCAGATGCCGGCCAGCCGCGCATCGACCCGACCGAGGCGAACCTGCGCACCCGTGGCTGCGGACAGACGCTGCTCGATCCAGGGGCGCTGCTCATCCGCACGCGGCAAGACGACATGGCGTAGCGCCAGCACCAGCACAAGGAAAGCGACATATGCAGCCAGCACAGTCCAGCCGGCAATGCGCAGAGCCCTCAGACAGCCCCGCCCCAGCGCGGGGCTGAGGATGGCGCGCCAGGCAGCAGCAGGGGGTGCGCCCGGCGGGGGTGTTCGTACGGCGTCTGTCATGGAATTGTCCGTGGATTCTACGGGGGCGGTTTCATGGCAGCGCTCACGCAAATCGGCGCGGGCGAGGCGACGACCGTAACCGTTTGTATGCTTGTCTTTCCTCATGCTCGGTCCGTGTTGCGCGCAGCCTCGCTGCCTGCCGAAAGTGCCGGCACGCCTGCCCGACCGCCAGATCCGGACGCCCGCAATGAACGATCTCGTCGCTCAATGGAGCGCGCCCGCTCGCCAGCTTGATGCCGATGCCCGTACCAATGCCGGGCAGCCCCTGCATGCCGATCGCATCACCCTCGCCTGGCGGCAGCGTCTGCAGGCCCTGCCTGCCCATGAGCAGCACGACGCAGGTGCACTGGCGCGCGAGCTGCGCGCCTTGCGCCGCTGGCTGATTGCCACACTGGCGTGGCGCGACCTGGACCACGGCGCGCCCCTGGCCGAGATCGAGGCGGCGATGACGCACTTCGCGTCGCTGGCAATCGATGCCCTGCTGCCCCCGCTGGTCGCGGACGCCGAGCGCCGCATGGGTCGACCGCTCGATGCCGAGGGCCAGCCGATCGACCTGCTGGTCATCGGCATGGGCAAGCTGGGCGCAGGCGAGTTGAATGTGTCTTCCGACATCGACCTCGTGTTGGCCATCCCGTGCAACGGACCGGCCGTGCTCAGCGGCGCCGAAAGCGGCCATGATGCGCTCGAGTTCCATGCCCATGTGGCAGAGCGGCTGGGCACCTTGCTGAAGACCGAAGTCGGCCGCGACTTCGTGTTCCGTGTCGATACCCGGCTGCGCCCCTTCGGCGACGTCGGCCCGCGGGTCATCACACTCGATGCGCTGGAACACTATTTCATGGCGCACGGCCGCTTCTGGGAGCGCTGCGCCTGGCTCAAGGCGCGGGTGGTCAACGCACCGGTGTCCATGCCTGCGCAGGCCTTCTCGGCTGCCTGCCAGCGTCTGGACGAGATGCGCCAGTCCTTCGTCTTCCGCCGCTACACCGACTACACGACCATCGACGGGCTGCGCGATCTGGCCGCACGGATCGGCGAACAGCGCCGCGCCGCGCAGCTCAAGGCGCGGGCCACGGCCGCATTTGGCGATGCCGACGTGAAACTGGGCCGTGGAGGCATCCGCGAGATCGAGTTCATCGCCCAGGGCTTGGCCATCACGCATGGCGGGCGCAACCCTTGGCTGCGTGTTCCGGCCACGCGCACCCTGCTCACGCGCCTGGCAAGCTCAGGCCGGCTCGACACGGAGCACGCCGCATTTCTCGACCGCGCCTACGTCCTGCTGCGGCGCATCGAGCACGCGGTGCA
>DASSQC010000137.1:0-2274 GCA_035702705.1 Burkholderiaceae bacterium
CTACAATGCGGGCTACGAGCGCGAATCGGCCTCAGCACGTTTCGCAGTCGAGCAAAATCATCGCGGCAGCGTGGTCTCGCCCATGAGAAACTTGTCCACGGCGTGCGCGCATTGGCGGCCCTCGCGGATCGCCCACACCACCAGCGACTGCCCGCACCGCATGTCGCCCGCGGCAAAGACCTTGGGCAGGTTGGTGCGGTAGCCGGTGTCGGCCTCGGTGCCGGCCTGGGCGTTGCCACGAGCGTCCTTCTGCACGCCGAAGGCATCCAGCACGGGCTGAGCAGGACTGACAAAGCCCATGGCAAAGAGCACGAGGTCGGCGGGGATGGTTTCCTCGCTGCCCGGCACCTCGACCATCTTGCCGTCCTTGAACTCCACGCGCGCCGTGACCAGGGCCTTCACATGACCCTTGCCGTCGTCCTCGAAGCGCTTGGTGGTGATGGCGAACTCGCGCTCCACGCCTTCCTCGTGGCTGGAGGAGGTGCGCAGCTTCAGGGGCCAGTAGGGCCAGGACAGCAGCTTGTTTTCCTTCTCGGGCGGCTGGGGCATCACCTCCAGCTGGGTGACGGCCTTGGCACCATGGCGGTTGCTGGTGCCCACGCAGTCGCTGCCGGTATCGCCGCCGCCGATCACGACGACGTGCTTGCCGGTGGCCATGATCTGCCCGGCCACCTTGTCGCCGGCATTGACCTTGTTCTGCGGTGCCAGGAACTCCATGGCGAAATGGATGCCCTTCAGTTCACGCCCGGGCACCGGCAGATCGCGCGGGTATTCGGCACCACCGGCCAGGATCACGGCATCGAACTGCGCCAGAAGATCCTCGGGCGGCACATGCTTGGTGGCGTAGTTGTTGATGCCCGCAGGCAACGGTGCCTTGCCCACGAACACACCGGTCTTGAACGTCACGCCCTCGGCCTGCATCTGCACCACGCGGCGGTCGATGAGCTGCTTCTCCATCTTGAAATCGGGGATGCCGTAGCGCAGCAGGCCGCCGATGCGGTCGTTCTTCTCGAACACGGTCACATCGTGACCGACACGCGCAAGCTGCTGCGCAGCCGCCAGGCCCGCCGGCCCCGAGCCGACCACAGCCACCTTCTTGCCGGTCTTGGACTTGGGTGGCTGCGGCAGCACCCAGCCCTCTTCCCAACCCTTGTCGATGATGGCGTGCTCAATCGACTTGATGCCCACCGGCTTGTCCTCGATGTTCAGGGTGCAGGCCGCCTCGCAAGGCGCGGGGCAGATGCGGCCCGTGAACTCGGGGAAGTTGCTGGTGCTGTGCAGGACGGTCAGCGCATTCTTCCAGTCCTGGCGGTACACCAGATCATTGAAGTCCGGGATGATGTTGTTGACCGGGCAGCCGTTGTTGCAGAAGGGAATGCCGCAGTCCATGCAGCGCGCGCCCTGCTTGGCCGCGTCGGCATCGGACAGGCGCAGCACGAACTCCTTCCAGTGCTTGACGCGTGCCTTCGGCTCTTCGTAGTGCTCTTCGAGTCGTTCGATCTCGAGGAATCCGGTGGTCTTGCCCATGTGCGTGTCTCTTTGAATCGGTTGAGCGAATGTGTGGCGGTGTTCAGACCACCGCGGTCTTTCTGGCTGCCATTTCCTTCAGTGCGCGGCGGTATTCGTTCGGGAACACCTTCACGAACTTGCCGCGGGCCACGGCCCAATGGTCCAGCAGGAAGCGCGCGCGCTCGCTGCCGGTGAGCTTGAAGTGGCGCTCGATCAGGGCCTTGAGCTGGGCTTCGTCCGTCTGGTCGCGGTGCCAGACGGCACGCTCGATCTTGGCCTCCTGCTCGGAGGAGGGCAGCAGCTTCTCCAGCTCGACCATGGCGGGGTTGCAGCGGCCGGCAAAGCTCGCATCGTCGTCATAGACATACGCAATCCCGCCGCTCATGCCCGCCGCAAAGTTGCGGCCGGTGCCGCCCAGCACCACCACCGTGCCGCCGGTCATGTACTCGCAGCCATGATCGCCCGTGCCTTCCACCACCGCCGTGGCGCCGGAGTTGCGCACGGCAAAGCGCTCGCCAGCCACGCCGTTGAAGAAGGCTTCGCCATCGATGGCGCCATACAGCACGGTGTTGCCGACGATGATGTTCTCTTCGGCCTTGCCGCGGAACACGGTGGGCACGCGCACGATCACGCGCCCGCCCGACAGGCCCTTGCCGACGTAGTCGTTGGCTTCGCCCACGAGATCGAGTGTCACGCCGCGCGCCAGGAACGCCGCAAAGCTCTGGCCCGCCGTGCCCTGCAGCTGGATGTGGATGGTGTCATCCG
>DASSQC010000138.1:0-6151 GCA_035702705.1 Burkholderiaceae bacterium
CAGGGCATTGACTACCTGGCGTCCAGCAGCGTCGGCGGCGTGTCGACGATCACTGCGAACTTGCGGCTGAACGTCGACGCGAACCGGGTTCTCACCGAGATTTCGACGCGCGTCAACGCGGTCAAGAACCAGCTGCCGCCCCAAGCGCAGCAGCCTGTCATCACCGTGCAGGCAGGACAGACCACCGATGCGATGTACCTGGGCTTCTACGCCGATCAGCTGCAACCCAACGCGGTCACGGACTACCTCTCGCGGGTCGTGAAGCCGCGGCTGGATGCGCTGCCTGGCGTACAGACGGCCGAGATCCTCGGCGGTCGATCCTTTGCACTTCGCGCATGGCTGGACACCACTCGACTCGCGGCACACGGCCTCACGGCCGCCGACGTCTCGGCCGCGTTGAGTGCGAACAATGTCCTCGCCCCCGCCGGTCGGACTCGGGGCGAGAGTGTGGCCATCGACCTGCGCGCCGACACCGACCTTAGCCGTGTCGAAGACTTCCAGCGACTGGTGATCCGCACCTCGAACGTCGGCACCGTGAGGCTGGAGGACGTCGCAAGCGTCGTGCTCGGCTCGGAGGACTACAACAGCAGCGTCGCCTTTGGCGGCAGGAACTCGGTATTCATCGGCATCAAGGTGGCGCCCGATGCCAACCTCCTGGACGTGGCGAAGTCCGTCCGCGAGGCGCTTCCGGAAATCGCGGCTGCATTGCCGGCGGGCATGCAGACCCGGATCGCCTATGACGCGACCGACTACGTGCGAACCTCGATCCGGGAGGTGGCCTACACCCTCGTGGAGGCACTGGCGATCGTGACCGCGGTGATCTTCCTGTTCCTGGGTTCGTGGCGTGCCATCGCCGTACCGGTCGTCGCGATACCGCTGTCGCTGGTCGGGACCTTCCTGGTCATGCAGGTTCTCGGCTACTCCATCAATCTTCTGACGCTGCTCGCCTTGGTCCTGGCCATCGGCCTCGTGGTCGACGATGCCATCATCGTGACCGAGAACATCGATCGCCACATGCGCGAGGAGGGACGGACGCCGTTGCAGGCAGCCCTGATTGCAGCGCGTGAACTTGGCGGACCGATCATCGCCATGACGATCGTGCTGGTGGCGGCCTACGTGCCGATCGGCCTGCAGGGCGGCCTGACCGGCGCACTGTTCACGGAGTTCGCATTCACGCTGGCTGGTGCCGTATCGGTCTCGGCGTTGGTGGCCCTGACCTTGAGTCCGATGCTCTGCGCCCGGCTGTTCCAGCCGGCCCAGGAGTCCGGCCGCCTCGCGATCCGCATCGACGCCGGCGTCGAGCGACTTCGACTTGGCTACCGCCGCGCGCTGGCCAGCACGCTGCGCACGCCTGGGGTGCTCATGGCGGTCGGTGTCGTGCTTCTGGCGTTCACCGGCTATCTCTTCGCCACCGCAGCCGTCGAACTGGCGCCGGAGGAGGACCAGGGCGTCGTCCTCGGCCAGATGACCGGCGCACCCAGCGCCACGGCTGCGCAGATGCAGACCAACGCCCGGCTGATGTTCGAGGTGGCGCACTCCTTGCCTGAGTACTCGCAGATGTTCCAGCTCACGGGTCTGCCAAACGTGAATCAGGGCATCGCAGGCGTGATGCTCAAGCCGTGGGACGAGCGGCAGCGCAGCGCAAAGGAGATCCAGCAGGAACTGCAAACGAAGTGGAACGGCATCGCCGGCGTGCGCGTCGCGGCCTTTCAGTTCCCAGCCTTGCCAGGGGCCTCGGGATTGCCGATCCAGTTCGTGGTCAGCAGCACCGAACCGGTCGGCGAACTGTCGCGCGTGGCCAGTCAGGTGGTGGACAAGGCGCGCGACAGTGGCCGCTTCTTCTTCATCGACACCGACCTCAAGATCGACAGGCCGCAAAGCAGGCTTGTGATCGACCGCGACAAGGTGTCGAGCCTCGGAATCACCCAGAAGGATCTGGCTGACGCTCTGGGTGCCGCACTCAGCGGAGGCTATGTGAACTACTTTGCCGTCGAGGGGCGTTCGTACAAGGTGATTCCTCAGGTGCAGCAGACCGATCGACTCAACCCCGATCAGATCCTGGACCAGTATGTCCAGCTACCGGCCGGCGGCGTCGTGAAACTGGCCAACGTGGCGCGTCTCGAGTCGAGTGTGGAGCCGGAGTCGATCAATCACTTCCAGCAGCTGAACTCAGCAACCATCTCCGGCGTCGCGTTGCCCACCACGTCCCAGGGCGACGCGCTCGCCTTGCTGCGAGGCGCGCTGCATGCGGTCGCGCCGGTTGGATACTCGGTGGACTACGCTGGGCCATCGCGCCAGTTCATCCAGGAGTCCAGCAGCTTCGCCTGGACCATGGCGCTGGCGATGATCGTGGTCTTCCTGGTCCTTGCCGCCCAGTTCGAGAGCTTTCGCGACCCTGCGGTGATCCTGGTCTCGGTGCCGATGGCGCTCTTCGGCGCCTTGCTGTTCATCAATCTGGGAGTGGCGACATTGAACATCTACACCCAGGTCGGACTGGTCACGCTGATGGGCCTGATCAGCAAGCATGGCATTCTCATCGTGCAGTTCGCCAACGAGTTGCAGTCCCGCGGGCTCAGCAAGCGGGAGGCGATCGAGGAAGCTGCTGCGGTGCGGCTGCGTCCGATCCTGATGACGACGGCGGCCATGGTGCTGGGCGTTCTGCCCCTGGTGGTCGCGACAGGCGCCGGCGCGGCAGGACGGCACGCGATGGGCCTGGTCATCATGACGGGTCTGTCGATCGGGACACTCTTCACCCTGTTCATGGTTCCGGCGGTCTACCTGCTGCTCGGCGCCACCCATCACCATCCGGCGCCGGCCGACGGACTGTCCGCTGAAGCGTGAATACGGCGCCGCGATGAGCCGCCGCCAGCGTGGCCAGAGCATGCGCCGGTGGGGTTCCGTTGCACGTCCGGCCGTGCAGGCGGGCTCTGCTCGAACCGGCCCGAAGCCCCAGAACCCGGCCTGGCGCGGCCAGGGTCGAGCTGATCTCCGTAGCGGCCCTGCCGCTGCATCGAACTGAGCCCTTTGCAGACCGCGCGTCGGCCCCTCTGGACCGGATGCCTACTTCAGTGTCTCCAGGTAGGCCAGAAGGCTCGCCCGGTCTGCGGCGGCAGGCATTCCGGAGTACGGCATGCGATTGCCCGGCACGGCAGCCTGAGGATCCGCGACGTAGCGATCCAGCTCTTGCACCGTCCACGTCAGGTGTGCGTTCTTCAAGGCACGGCTGTACCGATAGCCTGGAACGCTACCGGCTGGCCGACCGACGATTCCGTGCAGGGTCGGGCCGAGCCCTTGCCCGCCGGCTTCCGTCGAATGGCAGACCGAGCAGGCTTCGAAGAGTTGATGACCGCGTTCGACCGAAGCCTCCTGGGCCAACAGTGGTGGGGGCCAGAGCGCAGCCAGCGCGGCACCCATCACCGTGAAGCTTCGGAGACATGTCCAGCGCGGCGCCTTCACAGGACCCTCGGCCGTGCCAGGTATCGGTTCAGATCGTCTCCCAGACGCAGGGCCAGTGCCGCGAGCGGTCCCGTCGGGTTGTACCCCGAGTTCTGCGGGTAGGTCGAGGCGCCCACGACGAAGAGGTTCTTCGCGTCCCAATGCTGGAGATGCGGCGACACGACGCTTGTGCCGGGATCGGCGCCCATGGCCGTACCACCGACCACATGGGTGGTCTGGTAGACACGGACGTCGTAGGGCCCCTTGCGCGGCACGGCGGGAGCGACGACACCGCCGGTGGCAACCGCAATCTCGTGGGCCCGCTGGGTGACGTACTTGGACATGCGGAGCTCGTTCTCGCGAAAGTCGAAGGTGACCCTCAGCAGCGGCTGACCGAATCGGTCCGTGTACGTCGGATCCAGCGAGAGATAGTTGTCCGGGTGCGAGTAGCAGCTGCCATGCACCAGGAGCGGAAAGGCATGCGCATACCAGTCGGCGTTGGCCCGCTTCCACGCGGTGCCCCACTGCGGGGTTCCGGGCGGTAGGAACCTCGTTTCCAGAGGCCGCCCGTTGCTGATGTAGCCGGAGATGTAGCCGCCGCCGAAGAAGCCGAGTCCGCTGTGATCGAAGTTGTCGTTGTTGAACTCGTCGATGACCGTCTGAGAGGAACCGGAGGCGAGGAACGGATTGATCCATCGATCCTTCATGAAGACGAACACGTTGGAGTTCGTCTGGTGGCAGAAGTTGCGACCGACGACGCCGCGTCTGCGTTCGGGATCGTAGGCGGCGCCGATCTTCGACAGCAACAGCAGGCGGGTGTTCGTCATCGTGAATGCCGAGAGAACGATCACCTCTGCGGGCTGGCGGTAGGTCTGTCCGCTCACGCGGTCGACGTAGTGCACGGCGACCGCCCTGCGCGCCGCGCGGTCGTACTCGATGTGTGTCACGTGACACTGCAGCCGCAGCTCGAAGTTCGATTTGCGCAGCAGCATGGGGTACAGCAGCACTTCCGGGCTGGCCTTCGCCTTGGCTTCGCAGATGAAGCGCTCGCAATGGCCGCAGTACTGGCACTGCCCGAGCGACATGCCGTCGGGGTTCGTGTATGGCCGCGGCGAGTTCGCCGCCGGCATGCTGAACGGCTTGTAGCCCAGGCGCGCCGCTGCCTCGTTGAACACCAGTCCTGCTTCGGTCAGCTCGAGCGGCGGCTGTGGGTAGTCTTCCTTGCGCGGCGCCTCGAACGGGTTGCCTCCTGCAACGAGACGTCCATTGATGTTGCCTGCCTTGCCGGCGATACCGAACAGCTTCTCGAACAGGGCGTGATACGGCTCCAGTTCGGCATAGGTGACGCCCCAGTCCTGCACGCTCAGATCAGCGGGCAAGGCTCCCTTGCCGTACCGGTTCTGCAGGTGCGTACGAAGAATGGGGTCGTACTCCGACCAGCGCCACGTCTGACCGTTCCAGTGGTTGGCGGCGCCGCCGAGGCCGTTGCCGGGCAGAAAGGCCTGCAGACTGCGGGCCGGCAAGGCCGTGGCACGTGTGGTGTGGCGAAACGTGTAGGTTTCTTCGGCCCAGTCTTGCGCGAGGTGCGTGCGAACGCCCCAGCGCAATCCATCGCGCTGGTTCGGGATGGTCTCTTCGGGTCCGCCACGATGGTCACGGCCTCTTTCCAGGACGAGAACGTCGCGGCCCTGCGCCACCAGCTGGCGCGAGGCCAGCCCCGCCGTGAGACCGCCACCCACGAAGACCACTTCGCGCGACTTCAGATTTGTCGTCATGATGCGCATCCTGTTCAGCTGAAGTCGGCAATCGATTGCGGCGTCTTGGCGCCGGGAAACGGCTTGCCGCGGTAGGTGACCATGTCCTGCGTGTGAAAGGCCGGCAGCCCGGGGTACCCGATCAGGGACCAGAACACCTTCCCCTTGTTGCCGCCGTACATGGGATCGGAGAAGCAGGCCTCGGCGAACAGCGGGTACATCAGGCCGTTGAACCAGTCCGCCAGCGACAGGCGCGGCGTGACGACCTTGCCGGCGGTGACGTCAAGCAGGAAGGCATCTGCTTGCTGGACGTCGATCTGGTCGAAGGTCTTGCCACCGTAACGTGCCTGGCAGGCGACGTTGGCCGCTGCGATGCCCGCACGGGCGAACTGCGCGGGTGTCAGCGGCAGCTGGTATCCGAGTTGAGGTGGGCCGCTGAGCCACGGGCCCTGCATGTACAACCGATCACCGCGACCAAAGGCACCGGCCAGCTGTCGATCGATGTAGATGGCGAGACCGCAGTCGACCCCGTTCGGTGTCAGCCCGTCGGCGGGGCACATGACATTGACCATCGTCTCGACGAACGCCGACTCGGTCGGACCGAGGAACGCATAGCCCTCGGGCGGTGCTGCGGCGGCCGGACTCGGCGAGGGCGCATTCTGGGTTGACTGTGCCAAGGCATCTGCAGACGCAGCGAGCACGGCACTGGCGGGTATGGCGGCGGAGGCGCTGGCCATCCGAACCAGGAAGACTCGACGCGCGGGCGCGGTCGTGGACGATGTTGCCATCTCGGGCCCTTTCGGAGCAGGTGGGTGGAGAAGGAGGCATTTCAGAACTGGTGCCGAATGCCGGCGGCACCTTGCGTGACGCTGCGGTCGGACCCTGTGGTCAGTCCTGAGATGCCGCCGCCGGCCCATCGGTCGGCGTAGCCATTGCCGTCGTTGGTGAAGTGCGCCACCGAC
>DASSQC010000139.1:0-7314 GCA_035702705.1 Burkholderiaceae bacterium
CATGGGGTTGTAGACCGCGCGCGGATTGCGCAGGCGGGCGGGCTCCCAGTGGGCGCGGGCGATTTCGGTTTCCAGCGCCAGCACGGCGGCGGCGCTTTGCGCGGGCGTCTTGTCGCCAATCAGCCCGAACACGGTTTCCAGATACCTCACGTAGGCGGCGCGCGCATTGGCAAAGCGCTCGCCCTCCATCACGTAGAAGTTGCGGTTGCCCAGGCCCAGGCCGCCTTGCCAGGCGAAGGCGGAATACATCGTGGGGTTCTCGGCATCGGCGCGCACACGCAGAGACAGCGGCGCTTCAACCAGGCCCTGCCAGCGGCCGAACAGCGCGGCCAGATCGGCGGGGGTCTTCACGGCATCCACCTCGGCCAGCAGCGGCTGCAGGGGTGCGACGCCCGCGCGCTCGATGCCGGCTTCGTCCATGAAGCTCGTCCAGAAGGCGGCAATCTTGGCGGACTCGCTGCCGGGCGCCTGCGGCTTGGCGGCAAGCTCTTCGATCAGTTTGCGCACGTTGGCGTCCGCCTCGTCGCGCAGCTTGATGAAGGTGCCCATGCTGTCACGGTCGGCCGGGATCGGCGTGGACGCGAGCCACTTGCCGTTCACGAAGCGGAAGAGGTCGTCCTGCGGGCGCACGCTGCGGTCGATCCACTGCAGCTCGATGCCGCTGCGCGGCGTGCCGGCGCTCTGGGCCGTGGCCGAAGCGGCAGATGCAGCAGACTGGCCCTGGGCCAGCGGCGCGTGGGCAGGCAGGGTGACACACAGAACAGACAGCAGGGCCGATGCAAGGGGGCGCAGGCCGAGGGCACGCTTCATGAGCAGGTCTCCGGAGAACGAGGGCCCGTGCCGCGGGTTGCGTCATGGGCAGCGCCGGAGTCTATGGGGGCTGCCTTGCGCGGGTCATCCGCACAAGCCCCGGAAGTTGCGCGGCTCGCTACAGACTGTGATGGGGAAACTGGCTGACCAGCCAGTCGCAGAAGGCTTTCACCTCGGGCGCGTCCGCGCGCTCCGGGTTGCGCAGCAGGAAGTAGCCGTAGCGCGAGGGCAGGCGCTGCGAGAAGGGCGCCACCAGCTCGCCACGCTCGATGAAGTCGTCGATGAAGGGCCGGCGGCCCAGGGCCACGCCCTGGCCGCGTGCGGCGGCCTGCAGGGTCTGGTCGATGAAATTGAACACCAGACGGGCCGCCGGCTTCACGTTGCGCACGCCGGCCAGGGCAAACCACTCGGGCCAGTTGTGCTCGCGGCTGCTGGTGCCGGCGTCTTCCATCACCAGCTGCGTGAAGCGGGCGAGGTCCTGCGGCGTCTTGACGGGCCCGTGCCGCTCGATCAGCGAGGGCGCCAGCACGGGGGTGTAGTCCTCCATGGTGAGCGCAATCGCGTCACGCGGCGCGGTGTCGGCCCGCGTGAGGCGGATGGCCACATCGAACTGCTCGGCCACGAGGTCCACCTTCAGCTCGGTGGAGTCGATGCGCAGCTCCACCCCCGGCGCCACGCGCGAGAACGCCGGCAGGCGCGGGATCAGCCAGAGCGAGGCAAAGGACGGGAAGGTGGTGATGGCCACGCGCCGCTGGGTCTGGCCGCTGCGCAGCTCCTGCACGCTGGCGTCCACCTCGGCCAGCGCCTTGCGCACCGCCTGCGCCAGACGGTGGCCGGCGTGCGTGAGTTCGAGTGCGCGCGTCTTGCGCGTGAACAGGGGCTGGCCCACATCGTCTTCCAGCGCCGCCACCTGCCGCGAGATGGAGCTTTGCGTGAGGCTGAGCTCGCGGGCCGCCTGGGTGAAGCTCAGGTGGCGGGCGGCGGCATCGAAGCCGCGCAGGCTGTCGAGCTGGATGGGGCGGGTGCGGACGCGTCGGGTCATGCACGGAGCATACATGCGTCAAGCGCATGCATGGGATGGGTGCAAAGCGTTTGTCCGGATGCTGCAGCGCACCTAGTCTGCAGCCTGAGTCCACAGCAGACCGGAAAGGAGCTTCACCATGAACCACGGGGTGTATTACGAGTTGCAGGCCGGCGAGCTGCTGCGCCTGCCCCGCCTGAACCAGCCATTGCGCATCATGCAAGGGCGGGTCTGGGTCACCGCCGCTCGGCAGCTCGAAGACCGTGTGCTGGACGCCGGTCACGACTGGCTGCCCGGCGATGCGCGCGAGGTGGTGATCGAGGCCCTGTGCACGGCGCGCGTGCTGATCGTGGGCCCGCAGACCGCCGGCGCACGCATGCATGCGGCGCAAACATGGATGCGTTTTGCGAATGCGTTTGCGCTGCCTGTGCGGCGCTTGGCCGGCGCCACGGGTGCGCTGGCCCGCCGCCTGTCGCTGAGCTGAGCCCGGCTTGCGGCGGGCTTGCGCCCCCCGGAGGCGCCGAGCCCTGGCCGCCAGCGGCTGGCCGATAATGCGCGCCTGCTGCACCGCACCCGCGGTGTGCCCCTGCAGGACGCACTTTCTTGGACATTCTTCTGCTGATCAAGGCCGCCATCATGGGTGTGGTGGAGGGCCTGACCGAATTCCTTCCCATCTCCAGCACCGGCCACCTGATCCTGGCGGGTGATCTGCTGAACTTCCAGGGCGAGAAGGCCAAGGTCTTCGAGATCGCCATCCAGACGGGCGCGATCGTCGCCGTCATCCTGTTCTACTGGCAGCGCGTGTGGTCCACCGCCGCCGGCATCCAGCACGACGAAAAGGCGCGCCGCTTCGTCATCAACGTGCTGATTGCCTTTTTCCCTGCCGTGATTCTTGGCCTGGTGTTCGGCGCTGCGATCAAGGCGCATCTGTTCACCGCCACCGTGGTGGCCACCACCTTCATCATCGGCGGCTTCGTCATCCTCTGGGCCGAGCGCCGCCAGGCCGCCAATCCGGCCGCCGTGCGGGTGGCCGAGGTGGACGACATGACCTATGCCGATGCGCTGAAGGTCGGCCTCGTGCAGTGTTTTGCCATGATCCCGGGCACCAGCCGCAGCGGCGCCACCATCATCGGCGGCATGCTGCTGGGCCTGTCGCGCAAGGCGGCCACCGAGTTCAGCTTCTTCCTGGCCATTCCCACACTGATCGGCGCCGGCGTCTATTCGGTCTACAAGCAGCGCGCGCTGCTGTCGCTGGCCGATCTGCCCATGTTTGCCGTGGGCTTCGTGTTCGCCTTCCTGAGTGCGCTGGTGGTGGTGAAGTGGCTGGTGCGCTATGTGTCCTCGCACACCTTCACGCCCTTTGCCTGGTACCGGATCATCTTCGGCATCGTGGTGCTGGCCACGGCACAGATGGGCATCGTGAGCTGGTCGGATTGAACCGCCTGCATCGGCCATCAGCATCATGATCCAGGCCCCGCCGGAGCTGCACACCGAACGCCTCACGCTCCGGCTGGCCCAGCCGGACGACGCGGCCGCCACGGTGGCCTTCTTCGAGCGCAACCGCGAGCATCTGGCGCGCTGGGATCCGCCGCCGCCCGAGGGGTTCTATACCGAGCCCTACTGGCGCCGCTATGGCGAAACCGCGCAGGGCGAATGGTCTGCCGGCGTGGCGGTACGCCTGAACGTGTTCGCACGCGGTGATCGGGCGCACGACCGGCAGCTGCTGGCGCGCATCAACTACACCCAGATCGCGCGCGGCCCGTTTCACTCCTGCGTGCTGGGCTATTCGCTGGATGTGGCCCAGGAGGGCCGCGGCGTGATGAGCGAGGCCCTGCGCGCGGCCAATGGCTTCATGTTCAGTGTGCAGCGGATGCACCGTATCCAGGCGGCGGTGCGCCCGGAGAACATCCGCAGCCTGGCGGTCATGCGACGCCTGGGCTTCCAGTGCATCGGCCTGGCGCCGCTGTATCTGTTCATCGACGGCGCCTGGCGCGACCACGAGCTCTACCAGCTCATCAACACCGCGATGGATGTGCGCCAGGCCCCCTAGCGCGACTCCGCTTCAGACCAGGCGCTTGAACACCAGATCCCAGACGCCGTGGCCCAGCTTCAGGCCACGGTTCTCGAACTTGGTCACCGGCCGTTCGAACAGCGGATTGGCGCGCGGGCCGAAGCCTGCTGCGGTGTTGGCGAGCTGCTTCTCGCCGCCCAGCACCTCCAGCATCTGCTGGGCGTAGTCCTCAACGTCCGTGGCGCAGTGCAGGTAGCCGCCGGGCGCAATGCGCGAGGCCAGCAGTTCAATGAACCAGGGCTGCACCAGGCGGCGCTTGTGGTGGCGCGCCTTGGGCCAGGGGTCCGGAAAGTAGATGTGGGCACCGGCCAGGCGGTCGGCCGGAATCATGTCGCGCACGATCTCCACGGCGTCATGCTGCATGACGCGCAGGTTCGTGAGGCCCTGCTCCTCGATGCGCTTGAGCAGCGCGCCCACGCCGCTGGTGAAGACCTCGACGCCGAGGTAGTTCACGTCCGGCCGGCTGCCGGCCAGATGGGCCGTGGTCTCGCCCATGCCGCAGCCGATCTCCAGCACCAGCGGCGCAGCCCGGCCGAATGCGGCATCGAAGTCGACATGCGCCGGCTGATAGGGCAGGCCCCAGACCGGCAGCAGGCGCTCGTAGGCGTCGCGCTGGCTGGGCGAGAAGCGCGCCTTGCGGTGCACGAAGCTCTTGATGTGCCCCCAGTCGCGCACCGGCCGGCCGTCGTCGTTCAGCGGCGCGGTGGACACGGGCGTCTCCGGCTTGGCGCCTTGCAGCAGGCTGGCAGAGGTGGATTCAGTACTCATTCTGGCCGAAAACAATGGAAATTCGAGGAGTAAAAATCGGCTTTCCGCTTGTCTGATGCGCGGAAAGTGGTCTATCGGACAGTTTGAAAAAACGGGCCGAAAATGAACTATTTGATCTGGCGAGTCAGCGGCCGGCCGCCGGTGTGGCGCCGCTGCTCGAAGCAATCACGCCCTGCGTGGGCGAGGATGGCGAGCCGCTGTAGAGCTTCTTCGGCATCCGGCCGGCGAGGTACGCATCGCGCCCGGCTTGCACACCCAGCTTCATGGCCCGCGCCATGCGCACCGGGTCTTTGGCCAGGGCAATCGCGGTGTTCATGAGCACGCCGGCGCAGCCCAGCTCCATGGCAATGGTGGCGTCGCTGGCCGTCCCCACGCCGGCATCCACGATCACCGGCACCTTGGCCTTCTCCAGAATGAGCTGGATGTTCCAGGGGTTGAGGATGCCCATGCCCGAGCCGATCAGGCTGGCCAGCGGCATGATCGCCACGCAGCCGATGTCCTCGAGCACGCGCGCCTGGATCGGGTCGTCGCTGCAATAGACCATGACCTCGAAGCCCTCCTTGACCAGGGTCTCGGCGGCCTTGAGGGTCTCGGGCATGTTGGGATAGAGGTTGGTCGGGTCGCCCAGCACCTCGAGCTTGGTGAGGTTGTGGCCATCGAGCAGCTCGCGCGCCAGGCGCAGGGTGCGCACGGCGTCCTCGGCCGTGTAGCAGCCGGCGGAGTTGGGCAGGTAGGTGAACTGCGAGGGCGGCAGATAGTCCAGCAGCGACTCACCGGCGTTCTGGCCGATGTTCACGCGGCGGATCGCCACGGTGACGATCTCGGCGCCCGAGGCGTCGATCGCCGCGCGGGTCTGCGTGAAGTCCTTGTACTTGCCGGTGCCCACCAGCAGGCGCGAATTGAAGCGGCGCGTGCCGACGGTCAGCGCATCGGCGCCCTGGGGGTCGAGACCTTCGCTCATGCTGAGGCTCCAGAAAAAAGTTAGCGAGCTCATCCACCTCGCGGCCAGCATGCCGCTCGGATTCGGCAGGCGTGGAACAGTCCGCTGGGACTGTTCCACGTCCAGCCTTACCCACCGCCCACGGCGACCACGATCTCCAGCCGATCACCCTCAACGAGCACCGTGCTGCCATGCAGGCTCTTGGGCACGATCTCGCCATTGCGTTCCACCGCAATGCGCTTGCCGGTATGGCCGAGCTGTTCGACCAGCTGCGCCACCGTGGCCTGCGGCGGCACCGAGGTGGACTGGCCATTGACGACGACGGTGGGCATACGACGAAGCTGAGAAAACTGGCGTGTGTTGAGCGGGGGTGCTCGAGGGGGCGCAGCCCCATCGTTCGATCAACCCGTGCCGCGTCGGAGCCGAGCAAAAAGTGAGGTTGTCGGTCGGCGTTGGAGCGGGCGATGGGAATCGAACCCACGTCTTGAGCTTGGGAAGCTCAGGTCCTGCCATTGAACGACGCCCGCGGACCGGAAAACAGCCGAAATCTTACCTTCGGCCGGCCGGAGGCGGGCTCATGCGCGCACCCGCCGGCCAGTCGGCCGCACGGGCCCTACATCCCACCCAGGGCGACGTACTTGATCTCGAGGTAGTCGTCCATGCCGTAGCGCGAGCCTTCGCGGCCCAGACCGGACTGCTTCACACCGCCAAAGGGCGCCACCTCATTGCCCAGAATGCCCGTGTTCACGCCGACCATGCCGTAGTCCAGGGCCTCGGCCACGCGCCAGACGCGGGCAATGTCGCGACTGTAGAAGTAGCTCGCCAGACCGAACTCGGTGTCATTGGCCAGACGGATCACGTCGGCTTCGTCCTTGAACTTGAAGATGGCCGCCACCGGGCCGAAGGTCTCCTCGCGGGCGATCTGCATGTCGGGCGTGGCGTCGGCCAGCACGGTGGCCGCATAGAACAGCCCGGCACCGCCCTCGACCTTCTTGCCGCCCAGCAGCAGGCGGGCGCCCTTGGCCACGGCATCGTTCACATGGCTTTCCACCTTGTCGATGCCCTGCTGCTCGATCAGCGGGCCCTGGGTCACGCCTTCGGCAAAGACATTGCCCACCTTGATCAGCCGCGCCTTCTCGGTGAAGCGCGCGACAAACTCCTCGTACACCGCCTCGTGCACAAAGAAGCGGTTGGTGCACACGCAGGTCTGGCCGGCATTGCGGTACTTGCTGGCAATCGCACCGGCCACCGCGGCGTTCAGGTCTGCGTCCTCGAAGACGATGAAGGGCGCATGACCGCCCAGCTCCAGGGAGAGCTTCTTGACCGTCGGCGCGCTTTGCGCCATCAGGATGCGGCCCACCGGTGTGGAGCCGGTGAAGGAGAGCTTGCGCACCACCGGGCTGGCGCAGAGCACCTTGCCGACCTCGATGGAGTTGGCTGCATCCGCCGTGACGATGTTGATCACGCCCTTGGGGAAGCCGGCGCGGATGGCCAGTTCGGCCAGCGCGAGGGCCGACAGCGGCGTCTGCTCGGCCGGTTTGAGCACGATCGTGCAACCCGCCGCGATTGCCGGCGCCACCTTGCGGGTGATCATGGCGTGCGGGAAGTTCCAGGGAGTGATGGCTGCGCACACGCCGATGGGCTGCTTGAAGGTCAGCATGCGCGTATTGGCCCAGGGGCTTTCGAGCACATCGCCCGTCACGC
>DASSQC010000140.1:0-8360 GCA_035702705.1 Burkholderiaceae bacterium
CGAGTGCCGCCATGACCTTTTATCCTGAACCTGAGTTCAGGGCGGGACGACTCATCATGCCTCGGGTTCATCAGCAGAGTCCGATGCGGGCACCGGACCCAGAGGCGATCACGCCAGCACGCTTGTTGTCGACCCTAGCGCAAAGCGCATCGGTTAAGGAATATCAAGGCCTCGTCGCGAACACCGCAGGGAAAACGGATTGGCTTGAGTGCATCCAGCCAATGCGTTTTGCCTGAAAGCGCTTCAGGGCTTCAGAACAGCGGCTCCTGCGGTGACATCGCCTCGTCCGCCAGCTTGTTGACGCGCTCAATCTTGCGCTTGAGCTCCCCAACCTGGATGCCTTCGACTCCCTTGGAGGACAACACTTCGACGGCCAGGTTCAGTGCCACCATGACTGCAATGCGGTCTGCTGCCTTGATCCTGCCGCCCGCCTGGATTTCCTGCATGCGGCTGTCGACCATCTCGACGGCTGACAGAAGATTGGCCTTCTCCTCTGGGCTGCAGGCCAGCTGGTACTCACGGCCCATGATGGTGGCGCTGAAGCGCTCCGTGTTGCTCATTCGGTCGTCTCGCCGGGCAGTCGTTCAAGAAGATGCGCGATGCGGTCACGGGCTGCCGACAGGCGTGACTGCAGGCTGCCCGCCTCCGCTGTCTTGCTGGCCAGCTCAGCACGCAAGGCCTGGTTTTCGGCACGGGCAGCCTTCAGCGCGTCGGCCATGCGTTCGACGCGCGTGATCATCGCTTCAAGTTCCTCTTGCATGGGTGCAAGTGTACGGCGTTCACGAATGACTGCGCGGTCCGGGCGTGTGCAGCACCGGGCTGGCTTGACGTCAGCCGCGCAGCGGCGAGTATCGTGATCCATCGCGGTTTGTCCCACGACCTCCATCATGCCCCTGATTCTGATCGCCAACCCGAAGGGCGGTGCTGGCAAGAGCACCCTGTCGACCAATATCGCCGGCCTGTTCGCGCGCCGCGGCCACCAGGTCATGCTGGGGGACATCGACGTGCAGCAGTCTTCGAGGAACTGGCTGGCGCTGCGTCCGTCGGGCCTGCCCGTCATTCGCAGCTGGGAAATGGGCGAGGGCAAGGCCGCGCGACCACCCAAGGGGGTGACGCATGTGGTCATCGACACGCCTGCCGCTGTCCCGATGTCTCTCCTGTCAACGCTGGTACGCGATGCCGACCGGGTGGTGATCCCGGTGCAGCCTTCACCGTTTGACCTGGGTGCAACAGGCCGCTTTGTCGAGCAGCTGCGCGAGATTGCGCCGGCGGCCATGCGTCAGGGACGGATCGGCCTGGTGGGCATGCGGGTCGATGAGCGTACGCGGTCCGCGGAACACTTCCACCGCTTTTGCGAGGGCATCCAGATGACGCCGGTCACGAGCCTTCGCGACACGCAGAACTATCTGCATCTGGCCGCGCACGGGCTCACGCTCTGGGATGTGGGCTCCAGCAAGGTGGAGAAGGATCTCGCCCAGTGGCAGGCGCTGGTGACCTGGCTGGGCGAGAAGTCGGACTGATCAGAAGTAGAAGTTGCCCATGAGGCCGACGTGGTTGCCCTTGAACTTGAAGGGCGTGCCCTTGACCGTGTAGTCCTCGGTCACGTAGCGCAGTTTCACACCGAAGCTCGGGCTGAACCGATACTCACCCTCGAGCACAACGCCTGTGCTGGCGTCGAAATCGACATTGGGTGCGACGGCGCTGCCTGCGCCGGATGTATTGAGCTTGGCCCCGTTCATGTGGCGTATTCCGCCGCCCAGACGCATCTGCTCATTCACGGCCACATGCCCCAGGAGTTCCAGCGGCCAGCGAGAGAAGCGGACACTGCCGTTGCTCGCGCTGGTGTCGTCCACGTGGTAGCCCGCCGTGGCTTGCACCGTCACCAGGGTACCCAGGCGGAATTCGGCACCGCCATAGAACTGGACCAGCCCGCCGGCACGGACGCTCTGGCTGGCGCCGTTGGTGAACTGGGCAGTGGCGAGCTTGTCGCCGCCGAAGGTCAGGCCGGCACCGAGGATGCCACGGATCGGGCGATCGTCAGTCTGTGCATGGGCGGTGCCGGCCAGCATGGCCAGCAAGGCGGCCGCGCCGGCAGCGCGAAGAACTTGATTCATGAGGACTCCAAAGATGCGTCGTCGTTGTGGATGGCGGACTGACCGGTGCAGCCTGCGTCGAATGATTGTCAGTGAGCCGGCTGTAATTCGGGGGGCGGCGAGATCATGGGGCAAGGGAATCGACTGCGCTTTCTCATGCCCTGTTGCTTGCCTGCGACGCCCTGCATGAGTTCGGGGTTCAGTGGAAGTCCCGGCTGCTGCTCGTGAGGTCTGCGAAGCGACCCAACAGCGGCGTGAGGTCGGTCAGCCGCCCGGCAATCAGATGGCAGACGCGGCCATTGCTGTCGGCGTCACGCTGCCAGATGCCGTGTACCGCCAGCAGGCGCGAGCGCAGCAGGGCATCGCGTTGCTGTTCGCGCACGCGGCGCCAGACGATCACATTGACGGGGCCGGTTTCATCCTCGATCGTCACGAACATGGTGCCACCGGCCGTCTGTGGCTGCTGCCGCACAGTGACCAGACCACAGCCCGCGGCATAGGCGCCATGCGCCAGTCCGGCGAGCTCCGCAGCCGACTTCAGGCGCATGCGTACCAACCTGGGGCGCAGCAGGGCCAAGGGGTGACGGCGCAGGCTCAGGCCGGTACTGGCGTAGTCGAACAGTACCTCCTCGCCTTCGGGTGCGCAGGGCAGGGTCAAGGCAGGTTCGTTGATGGGGGCCTCGCGCAGCAAGGCCGGTGCACGAATGCGTGCCGCAGCTTCCCAGGCCTGCTGGCGCCGGTGTCCGGCAAGCGAGCGCAGCGCATCCGCAGCAGCCAGCGCGTTGAGATCCTTGACATCAAGCCGGGCGCGTAGCGACAGTGCCTGCACATCCGCAAACGCGCCCTGCGACCGGCATGCGGCAATGCGCTGTCCGGCGTCTTCGCTCAGGCCGCTGACCATGCGCAGCCCCAGTCTTACCGCAGGGCGCTGGGTCATGCGCGTCTGCGGATCTGCGTTTGAAGGCCATTCAAGCCGGCAGTCCCAATCGCTGTTGGCTACGTCGACTGGCAGTACCTGTACATCGTGTCGCCGGGCATCCTGCACCAGCTGTGCCGGCGGATAGAAGCCCATGGGCTGCGAGTTCAGCATGGCAGCCAGGAAGCACTCCGGCTCGTGGCATTTGAGCCAGCTGCTCTGGTAGGCCAGCAGCGCAAAGCTGTAGGCATGACTTTCCGGGAAGCCGTATTCGCCGAACCCCTGGATCTGGTTGAAGATGCGATCGGCAAATTCCGGTGCATAGCCGTTGGCCAGCATGCCACCCACCAGACGCGAACGGAACTTGTCCACGCCGCCCTTGCGCTTCCAGGCGGCCATGGCCCGCCGCAGGGAGTCGGCCTCGGTGGCCGTGAAGCCTGCCGCGATCATGGCGATCTGCATCACCTGCTCCTGGAAGATCGGGACGCCCAAGGTGCGCTGCAGCGCCGCCTGCAGCCGGGCGGGCCGATCCGCAGGCTCGCGAGACGAGCGCTCGTATTCGATCGGTAGGCCGCGTGCCAGCCGTTCGCGTGCCTTGAGATAGGGATGCACCATGCCACCGGAGATCGGCCCCGGGCGCACGATGGCCACTTCAACCACAAGGTCGTAGAACTCGTGGGGCTTCAGGCGCGGCAGCATCGACATCTGCGCCCGGCTCTCGATCTGGAACACACCCACCGTATCCGCACGGCGGATCATCTCGTAGGTGGCCGGATCATCCTGGGTGATGTCATGCACAGTGAAGTGCGCACCCCGGCGCTGGGCCACCAGATCGACACAGCGCCGAATGGCCGTGAGCATGCCCAGCGCGAGGATGTCCACCTTCATCATCCCCAGGCTTTCCAGGTCGTCCTTGTCCCATTGGATGATGCAGCGATCCGGCATGGCGGCGTTCTCCACCGGGACCAGTCGAACCAGCGGGGTTTGAGTCAGCACGAAGCCGCCCACATGCTGGCTCAGATGGCGCGGCATGCCCATGAGGCTGCGGGTCAGTGACAACCACAGCCCGGCCTGATGGGCACTGAGGGTCACGCCTACACGCCTGCCCAGATCCTCGAGCCGGTGCGTGGCCAGTTCGGAGTCGAACCAATGGTGCTCGCCCGCAAAGGCCTCGATCAGCGGCTCTGCAATACCGAGCGCCTTGCCGACGTCACGCAGGGCGCTGCGTGTGCGGTAGCTGATGACGGTGGCTGCCAGCGCGGCGCGATCGCGGCCGTATTTGCCGTAGATGTACTGGATGATCTCCTCGCGCCGCTCATGCTCGAAGTCCACATCGATGTCCGGGGGCTCGTTGCGCCGGTCGGTGCTGATGAAACGTTCGAGCAGCGGGTGCGATTTCTCCGGATCGGCCGCAGTGATGCCCAGGCAGTAGCACACCACCGAATTGGCGGCCGAACCACGTCCCTGGCACAGGATGCCGCGTGAGCGTGCCTCGCGCACGATGTCGGCCACCGTGAGAAAGAACATCTCGTATTCGCATTCTTCGATGAGCTTGAGCTCCTTGATCAGATAGCGGCCGATCCTGAACGGGATCCGCTGGGGGTAGCGGTCCGCCGCACGCTCGAGCACCAGCTTGCGCAGGGCCTGCGTGGGGCTGAGGCCCGCAGGCACGGTTTCGCGCGGGTAGTTGTAGCGAACCTCGTCGAGCTCGAAGCGGCAGCGCGTCGCTACCTGGATGGTGGCCGCGAGCAGGTCTGCGGGGTAGATCTGCGCCAGCCGCTGGCGGGCGCGCAGGTGCTGTTCTGCATTGGGCTGCAGTGCAAAGCCGCAGTGCGCCACACGCTGCCCCAGGCGGATCGCGGTCATCACATCCTGCAGGGGCTTGCGCGAACGCACATGCATGTGCACGTTGCCCGCGGCGACCAGGGCTGCCCCGGTGTGCAGGGAGACTTCTCGCAAGGCTGAAAGCCAGAGATCGTCGTCGAGGTCGTGCAGCAATTCGGCGACCAGCCAGGGCATTCGGCCCAACCAGCTGCCAGCTGTCGACAGATCGGTGCGCAGCTGAGCGACGAGCTCGCCCAGAGATGCATGCGCGCTGTCGACCGTCTGTGCAGTCTTGTCTGGTGCAAACAGCAGTTCGCAATCAGCCAGCAGAGCCCAGGGGCTGTGTGCACCCACGTGGTAGTGGCCCTTGTCGGCGGCCTGGCGCGCCCGGGTGATGAACTCGCACAGCCCGCCCCAACTGTGCAGATCGCGTGCCAGCGCCACCAGACGCCAGCGCCCCAGATTGAATTCACTGCCGTAGATGAGATGGAAGGGGCGCAGATAGCGCTGGCCAGTGTCTTCCTCCAGCCGCTGCAGAAAGGCGCGGTATTCCCGCCATTCACGCCAGGCGCGTACCACTCCGGCCACTGAGCATTCATCGGTGAGGGCCAGGGCCTCGTAGCCCAGCGTGTAGGCACGCCGTACCAGTTCCTGCGGGTGCGAGGCGCCACGCAGGAAGCTGAAGTTGCTGACGCAATGCAGCTCGGCGTAGGCCGGCAACGTATGTGGACCCGCAGCAGCAGCAGTTTCTGGCGGCAGGGCTGGCGGCGCTTCATCCCCCAGGTCAAAGACCAATGGCGGCTTGAGATGGGCTTCAGGCATACAGGCCCTGCAGATACCAGCGGAAGCGGGTTTGTCCCTCGCTGTCGGCCAGCGAGATCGGCCGCTCCCGGTAGATCCAGACCAGTCCGGCGCGCTTGCTGCGGGCGATGAAGTAGTCGCGCAGTGCTGGAGCCTGCTGTTGGTCATCGCTCCACCATGCCGTCTCGATGCGGTACAGGCGTGTCAGCCGCTGCAGTGGCCCGCCGCCATAGCAGGGCACATCGCCTTGCACCGGCAGTTCCAGCGGCTGGGCCAGCAGCCAGGCGGGCAGCAGGGTATCGGACCGCCTGGCTACTGCAGGGCTTGGCGACTTGCTCTTGCGGTGATCGACAGGCGAGGTTGAGCCTTGTGCCCGGGACAGCGCAGGAAGCACCTGTGTGGCTGCGACCCAGCGCTGCTGATGCTCCGGGCGATGATCCTCCCGAGGCAGGGCGATACAGACCTGATCGGCACCAAGACGGGCGCTCAGGCGTTCGATGAATTGGTGCAGCGGATCCCCCCTGGGGGTGTCTTCGGGCAGCAGGGAGCGCGTGATGCCGCCCCAGGGGCGTGTCTCCAGGGCCCGCAGGCGCAGATGCCGCACAGGCGAGGGCAGGGCGATGTGCTGCAAGCGCTCGGCCAGCAGGCGTTCGATGTGTGCCATGTCCTGGGTGGGTTGTGCGGTGCTCACGGCCACGCTGCCTTCCGGATGCAGGTCCACGCCGTTGGCGCGTTTCCAGTCAAAGCGCCAGAGCAGCTCGATGGCTACTACGCCCTGCTGCCGGGCCATCAGCCAGGCACGCAGACCGGCCAGCAGGCGCCTGGCTTGCCAGAGCAGCTCACTTGAGCGCTCTGCCAGCGCGGGCAGCTCGGTGCCCCAGTCGAAGTGCTCTGGCGGCAGGATCCAGTCATGACTGCCAGCACGCAGTCCGTAGGCTGCATCCAGTGCCGCCAGCAGATCGGCGCCAAAGCGCCGGGCAAGCCCCCCACGTGGCAGGGCACGCAGTTGCCCCCAGGTGCTGCAGCCCATGCGCGCCAGCGTGGCCACGTGTGGCCGTGCCGCGCTGAGGGTGTCCAGCGGCAGTTCGTCGGCCGGGATTGCAGCGACCACGGGCTGTGGCTGGCCGCGCTGCTGCGCCTGCCGAGTGAGTTGCCAGGCTCGGCGCATGCGTGCCAGGGCCAGCAGCGCGGTATGACCTTCGCCATGGATCGGCAATGAATCGGGGCCCTCGTGCAGCACACGCTGCACAAGCCGCGCCTGCCCGCCGAACAGCTGCTCGCTGGCGGCTACTTCCAGCAGCAATGCTTCGTCCAGCCAGGTCACGCGCGGCGTGAACTGCAAGGCGTGCCAGACCCAGAGCGCGTGCTGTGTATCCATGCGGTCCGCATGAGGCTGGCAGCGCGTATCGGGCGCAGGCTCGATACCTGTGCGCAGATCTGCGTCAGGCGTCGCTTCAAAGACACCGCCCGGAGGTTCAGGCAATTGCAGTGCGATCCAGTGCATGGAGCCGCGATCCAGACGTTGTTTGAGGCAGTGAAACCGGAAGCGGCCAGGCGGAGGGACGTTCGACCGACCCAGCCGCTTCCTGCTTGAAGCGCCGCCGCGACGCCAGCAGCATCTGCAGTCGTTCCGGCAGGCCGGGAAGATCAAGAGGCTGCATGCTGGGTGGGCCGCGCCGTTTGATGACCTGCACCTCCAGTCTTTCGTCCCCCTGGATCAGCAGTCGCAGCGGCGCAGGTGATGCTTCGTAGCGCGCCCGCGCCTCACGCAGCACAAACAGCAGCTTGTCCTGGGCCAGCACGTTCAGGCGCTGCAGCTGCATGTGCCGCACCTGAGGAAGCCAGGCCAGGACCGCCAGCACGTCGGCACAGCGCAAGGCCTGCTCGGCAGCCCATAGCCGAGCGTGGGGGCCGTCTGTCTGAACGCAGATCAGGCGCTCGCTGGTAATGCCGCGTGCCTGAAGCGCCGGTCCGAAGGGGCGATGCGGAGCATTCACCAGCACCACCATGCCGCGCCGATCAGCCATGCGAGCGGCGAGACCCGGAGCGATCAGCTGCCAGACGCAGGCGCCTGTGCCCATGGCTTGGGTGTCCTGGAGCAGCTCCACCAGCCCATCCAGCGGCCAGCCTCCGCCTGGCAGCTGTGCATCCAGCGCCGCATGTCCTGAGGGCCAGGCTTTGGTCTGCTGCGCCAGCATTCGGGCGGGCCAGACCTGTGGAGGCAGTTCGGTCTTCCTGCCGGGCGGGCAGGGCGGCACGGCGAGAGGCCTCGGCGGGGTGGCCGGGAACAGCAGGGCTTGTCGTGCGGACGGCGGAAGGGCAGACATGACACGCCAGGAGGATGGAGTTTTTAAGTAACTGTGTTTTTATACAGCTTTCTCTCAAAATCCAATGCTGGCAAGCGATTTCAGATGGTGCTCCAAAAGCAAAAGCCCGCGAGCAAGCGCGGGCTTGAGCAATCTGGCGTGACATGTCCTGCGTCCGGTTTCGGGCCGCTGGCCTGGTTTTGGGTCTTGCCGGACGGGGATCCTGCGAAATCCTGCAAAAGCGAACCAACAAAGCAAAAGGCCCGCCGGATTGGCGGGCCTTTTCTGGATTTGGCTCCCCGACCTGGGCTCGAACCAGGGACCTACGGATTAACAGTCCGGCGCTCTACCGACTGAGCTATCGGGGATAGGAGCCCATGAGTATAGCCCGAAATCGGCACGTGCCTTGGCGCTCAGAAG
>DASSQC010000141.1:0-2861 GCA_035702705.1 Burkholderiaceae bacterium
CACAACCCGAACCCCGAGAAGCGCATCGAGAAGCGCACGATCCTCGGCCAGAGCTGATCAGGAGAATCCCCATGCCTTGGACCCACGCTGAAATGGCGCAACGCGCCGCCGCGGAGCTGCAGGACGGCTTCTACGTCAATCTCGGCATCGGCTTGCCCACGCTGGTGGCCAATCACGTCGCGCCGGACATCGAGGTCTGGCTGCAGAGCGAGAACGGCATGCTCGGCATTGGACCCTTTCCCACCGAGGATCAGGTCGATGCCGACATCATCAATGCCGGCAAGCAGACGGTGACCACACTGCCGGGGTCGTCGATCTTCGGCTCGCATGACAGCTTCGCCATGATCCGCGGCGGCAAGATCAACCTGTCCATCCTGGGAGCGATGCAGGTCAGCGAGCACGGCGACCTGGCCAACTGGATGATCCCCGGCAAGATGGTCAAGGGCATGGGTGGCGCCATGGATCTGGTGGCTGGCGTGAAGCGCGTGGTGGTCCTCATGGAGCACGTCGTGCGCAAGAAGGACGGCACCGTCGACCTGAAAATCCTGCCCAAGTGCAATCTGCCGCTCACGGGCGTGGGTGTGGTCGATCGCATCATCACCGACCTTGCGGTGATGGACGTGACCGACACCGGTCTGAAGCTGGTGGAGCTCGCACCGGGCGTCACCCGGGAAGAGCTCCAGCAGCTCACTGGCTGCACACTGCACTGAGTCGTCACGGGAGTCGCCACGGCTCAGGATGCAAAACGCCGGCGCAAGCCGGCGTTCTGCGTTTTTTCGGCTGCGTACTCAAGGCTTCATGAAGCCCAGATCACGTGTGCTGAAGTTGGCCAGGTTGGGCAGGATCGCAGCCGTGTCCACGCTGGGGGTGAACCACTTGATCAGGGTGTGGGCGTATTGGTCGACCCCCACCTTCGGGATCCAGCGACCCTGCCACTCCCAGGTGTCCTTGCCTGCGTCGTCCGGACCGCCCAGGGTCGTGTCGGGGTAGGTGCCGTACATCTGTCCGCCCTTCACGCTGCCGCCCAGGATCAGGTTGATGTTGCCGTAGCCGTGGTCCGTGCCGCGGCTGTTGTTGGGCTTGAAGGTCCGGCCGAAGTCGCTCATGGTGAAGGAGGTGACGTTGTTCATCACGCCCAGGTCGGCCATCGACTTGTGGAAGGAGCTCAAAGCGGTCGCGACCTGACCCAGGAGGTTGGCATGCGCACCCGCGGTGGAGTCGCCGGAAGAGATCTGGCCTTCATGCGTATCAAAGCCGCCCAGCGACACAAAGAACACATGCCGGTTGCCGCCCAGGCGCGAGCGGTTCTTGATGAGCTTGGCCACCTGATAAAGCTGCTGTGACAGCGAGCCGGCATAGACCGTGTTCCGGGCGAGGTTGCCGAAGGCCGCGCTGATCTCCGGGTTGTCGGGGTCTGCGCCGGTGTCGGTCGGGCGCTGGCGGATGATCGGGTTCAGTACGGTGCTGGTCGTCAGCGCCTGGCGCTGGATGGTCGCGTAGGCGTTGTGCAGCGCATTCGGCGAGCTGGCATTGCTTAGGGTCTCCAATGCAGTGCGGCGCGCACGCGCCCAGCTGTCGTCACCAATGCCTTCGAGGCCGAACGTGGCGCCGGGGCCGGGCATGGCCAGCGTGCTGGATCGGGCAGAGACCGTGAAGCGGGCGCTGCCGCCGAACGAATACAGCACATTCAGCGCTGCGGCGTCCACGAGGCGGCCGCCCCAGCCGGTGGTGGTCTGGAACACGTTGGTATCGCCGAGCTCCCACACGTTCTGCTGATCGCTGTGCGAGAACAGGCCCTGGGGCACGACTTTCGGATCCGGACTGTTGCGCACCGCAAGAAAGTCCGCCTTGTCCCGGAACGGCCGCGCCAGTGGCCCGACGTTCAGCAGCCCGGCCATCCAGCCTTCGGTGTACGCGCGCTGCAGTGGCGCCATGGCGGGGTGCAGGCCGTAGGCCGCATCGATCTGCAGCAGGCTCGCCTGGGGCAGCGCCATGTAGCCCCGGCGCTGCGCATAGGCGGCGTAGCGCGTGTCGATGGGCACGATCGTGTTGAAGCCATCATTGCCGCCAAACAGGAACACGCAGACCAGCGCCTTGTAGTCGGTCGCCTGCGCTTGCGCGTCGTTCATGGTGGCGACGGTCAGGCCGCCGCCCAGGCTGGCATAGGCCGTGGCGCTGGCCATGGCGCGCAGCATGTCGCGCCGCGAGAGTGTTGAAGACGTCATGCTCGGCCTTTCAGCGCTGCACTTGGTACTGGGGGGAGGACAGCATGATGTAGGCCGCCTGCTTGATTCGCTCGCGCTGGTAGTTGCTTGCGATGTCGGTCCGCGTCAGCCAGCTGTCTTCGTTGGGGGTCCACGTCTCGACAGCCGTGACCACTTGGGCGCGTTCCTGGGCGCTGAGGCGACCGTTGAGCAGCAGCAGGTTCAGGCGATCCACCAGCTTGCCGGCATCGACTGCATCGGCCTCGAAGGCGTTGTAGTTGATGCGCGTACCGCGACCGTTGAAGACCGTGGCATCCGGCGAGTAGGTCCCGCCCTTGCTGTACCACCACATGAACAGCGAGTTCGCGAAGTTGCTGCGCGCCATGACCGTGCTGGCGCCGGCGATACCGAATTGCGGCGCGACCAGCGAGCTGCTGCCGGGCAGGGGGTAGTCCGGCGGGTAGTAGTTGAAGACCGAGGGCGAGGAGAAGACGGGCTGGCCCATGGCGTCACCGAACCACCAGCGCCCGAGCGGCACGCCGTCGGTGATGCCACCGAACGCACGCAGGGCACCCGTCATGTACAGAATGGGCTCGCGCAGTTTGCCGAAGCTCGCGTCGGTGACCTTGCTCATGTCGCGCGCCTCCCGATCCAGCA
>DASSQC010000142.1:0-6424 GCA_035702705.1 Burkholderiaceae bacterium
CGCCGCGGCCAAACCTGCCCGCACCGCCAAGGGCACACAGGGCTCGCGACCGACGGCGCGTAGCAGTGCACGCAAGGCCGCACCGCAGAAGGCACAGCGCAGCAGCCGCTCGGCGGCCAAACCCGCGCAAGGCAAGAGCGCAAGCGCCAAGCGCTAGGTTCGGGCGCACTGCGGCGGCCGCGCGATCAGACTCCCGTGCTCCGCGTGCCGCACGCCGGGCAGGCTGCGGCAAATCACCCTGACACGTTCACCGCGTGGCGTCCTTTGAAGCCACGCGGCCCGTCGGCCCTGGCGACTGCGTCACCCATGCCGGAGTGGCCCGCGGCACACGGTCGCCATCGGCAATACTATTTTCTTGATTTGTTTGAAAATCGATTCGTTGGGAGCTTCTTTTTCAAAGAATTTTTGAGAATCGATAAAGCGGCTTTCCGCTGTGTTGGTGCGGCTCTTCGGCGATTTGACGATTCGAACGAAGACGATGCATGTCATGCCTGACCGCGCCCGCCTATCCGCTCGAACCGACGTGTCTGACTGGTGACGGCAGCGCCAATGCCGCAGGCGCAGGCGGCGCCTGGCGAAGGGCACCCGCCAATGAAAAAGGTCCGGGAGACCCGGACCTTTTTCATTGCTCCGCGTGCAGACCTCGTACGAGGCCGCCACGCCGATCAGTCGTTCAACTTGAAGTCGAACGGAATCTCGTACGTCTGCCCCGGTTCGCCCGCACAGGCGTAGCCGCCCACGTTGGAGAACAGGACCGACTGGAACATGCGCGCCTGCAGCTGCGACATCCCGCTGACCGAGTGGATCACCGGGTTGCTCAGACGGCCATTCGCACCGACCTGCGCACGGATCACGATGGTGCCCTGCACGCCTTCCTGAAGCGCCTTGCGCGGGTATTCCGGCTTGGGCGGCACGGCAGAGCAGTTGCCCGTGCCGCGGATCACGCTGGGCAGCGCCGGCGGAGCAGGCGGTGCGGGCGGCGAGATCTTGTATTCGGCCACGGGCGGCGCAGTCGTCACGGGGACGACCGGCGCTTCCACGGGAATCGTGGGCTTCACCTCGGCCTGGGGCACGAACACGGGTGGCGGAGCCTCGGGAGGCGGTGCCTGCGTGACCTGCTTGGGCGGGGGTGGAGGCGGCGGGGGCGGGGGCGGCGGAGGCGGCGGCTTGTATTCCTCCAGCAGCGCCTCAACCGGCTTGGCCACCTTGACGATCATCTGGTTGGCCAGACCCGTCGTGACCGCGTACAGCAAGACGGCGTGCAAACCGACCACGACAGACAGACCCACCATGTGCTTGCGCGGGTTCCGCTGCTGTGACCGGTAGTCCGTCACCATACGGATGTCGTTTGCCATAACAAACCTACTCCTTGGGGCTCAGATGCGCGAGACACCGGAGCCACTGCGTGCTCGGGCTTGCCACCCCTCCCCGGGTCTGCAAGCCCAGCACAATCATCGATCGCTGATCGACCCCTGTCGACGTCTTATTCGACGAACTGCTCGGCACCGGCGATCGTCATGCGGCCTACGCCTGCACGCTGCACCGCTGCGAGCACGTGCGCCACCGTTTCGTAGCGGGCACGCTTGTCTGGCCGAATGATCAGCACCGGGTTGTCCGGGGACGTGGCCGCACCACGCAGACGATTCTCCAGATCGGTCGAATCGACTACCTGCTGGGCATCCCAGAAGATCTTGCTTTCCTCGTTGATGTCGAGACGGATCTTGACCGGCTCGACCTGGCTGCGCGGCGGATCGCCCACCGGCATGTTCACGTTCACCGAATGCAACTGAATCGGAATCGTGATGATGAACATGATCAGCAACACCAGCATCACGTCGATCAGCGGTGTCGTGTTGATGTCCATCATCGGCTCGGCATCACCGCCGCCACCGCTGCCAACACTCATTCCCATGCCAAAACTCCTCGGCTGGCGCCCGAGCTTGCGGGCGCAGCCTTGATCTTCAGATTAGTTTCCGCCCGGGCCGGCAGGCTCGGTCAGGAACGCGACCTTGGCGATGCCTGCACGCTGCACGGCGTACAGCACCCGGCCGACCGGCTCGTAGTTCGATGCCATGTCGCCGCGGATGTGCACCTCCGGCTGCGGGTTCATCGTCGAGACCTTGCGCAGGCGCTCGAAGATGGCCTGCGCGTTGGGCATCGGCGTGTCGTAGTAGAAGATGCGCCCTTGGCGATCCACCGAGATCACGATGTTCTCGGGCTTGCTCTCGCGGATGGAGTTGGTCTCCTTGGGCAGCTCGAGCTTGACCGAGGTGGTCACCACAGGAATCGTGATGAGGAAGATGATCAGGAGCACCAGCATCACGTCCACGAGGGGCGTGGTGTTGATGGTCGAGTTCAGGCCCTCTTCTTCGTCGGCCGAGCCGACATTCATGCCCATGGCTTAGCCCTTCTTGGCGTTGGCCGAGGCGAGGAGCACGGAATGCAGGTCGCTGCCGAAAGCGCGAACTTCGTCCATGGCCGTCTTGTTGCGACGAACGATGAAGTTGTAGCCCAGCACGGCCGGCACGGCGACAGCCAGACCGATGGCGGTCATGATCAGCGCTTCACCCACGGGGCCGGCAACCTTGTCGATCGAGGCCTGGCCCGACACGCCGATGCGCACCAGCGCGTTGTAGATGCCCCACACCGTACCGAACAGGCCGATGAAGGGAGCGGTCGAACCGACGGTGGCCAGGAAGGCCATGCCGTCGCCCATGCGGCTCTGAACATTGCCCATGGCGCGCTCGATCGACATCGTCACCCAGGTCGACAGGTCGATCTGGCCCAGAAGACCATCATGCTTCTGGGTGGCTTCGATGCCACGCTCTGCAATGAAGCGGAAGGGGCTGTCCTTGTGCAGGGTGTCTGCACCGGCACGCACCGAACCTGCGCTCCAGAAGGTCTTGTTGGCTGCCTGCGCCTGACGGGAAATGTTGCGCCCTTCCCAGAGCTTCACGGCGATGATGTACCACGTACCCAGCGACATGAAGATCATGATGAAGAAGGTGCCCTTGGCGACGAAGTCGCCGTGTTCCCACATGGCACGCAGACCGTACGGGTTCTCGACTACGGCCTGGGACTTGCCCGGCGTCGCGGCTGCAGCGGGCGCTGCTGCGGGCGCAGGCGCTGCAGCTTCAGCCGGCTTGGCGGCTTCGGCGGCCGGTGCGGCCGGTGCAGCGGTCTGGGCGTTGACGCTACCCACGGCCATGGCACCTGCCAGGAACAGGGCCGCGATGCGCGCGGGAATGCGGACGAACTTGAATACCATGGTCTCTCCGATCAGTGATGCCCCAATACAGTCAGCTTGTCGCTGACCACACTCGACTCGCGGCGGCTTCTGTTGGAACTCGCCGCTCGATGAATCGAGAACCTCAAGAAAAACGGAAGGCGCGATTCTAACGCGGTAGAAAATCTACATGCGCGAAAAGTTGCGATGGCGCGATCGAATCGGGCGCTACGTCGGAACAGCTGCATTGCGTGCGCAACATGTGTCGATGTAGTGGTGCGCCTGTTGCGCTATGCGCACCAATCCGAACCCACGCAACCGAGGCAAGCACCGTGCCAGCTGCCCAGGATCATCCATATCTGGTTGCGGTGTCGCCCGGCAGTTCGCTGTAGATCCAGCCGGCAATGGACAGACGCGGACTTTCGGCGAGCGGCGTGATGTAGGACACCATGTGTGCCTGAGGCACCTTGAACAGCGACAGCGTGTTGTGGTGCGGGAGAAAGGTTTCCTCAACATCACCACGCGGCCCGATGAACTGCAGCAGCCCGCCCCACTCAGGCTTCCAGCGTGGTGAAAGATTCAGCACGAACGCGGCCTCTCGTTGCTCACCCTTCACGTGATCCGTATGCGGCATCAGAAAGTGGCCGGACTCGTATCGGCTGGCAAATGCAGTGACGTGTGCAATCCGCTCAATGCCGAGCAGACGACGAAAGAACGCGTGGCCCGCGTCACCACGCAGTGCTGAGCTGAGCTGCTTGAGCGCGTGGCCCTCAGGCAGCGTCGCCAGATTCGCTTCGCCCAGCGAGTACTCGAGAAACTCGAACTGGAAATCCTGCTTGGCGCCTCGCAGGATGGCCTGTCGCAGCTGCGCGCGCTGCTCCTCCGACATCTGCTTCAGCTTGGCGGTTGCCACGTTGCGTGTCTCGCCCTGAAACCGAGTCGTGAGTTCCCAGTCAAGCTCGGTCAGCAGGATCTTGCTGATCTGCTGCGCAACCGGTGCATCGATGACATCGCGCACGAGCACACGTCCGGCCCGGGCATACCGCGCGGCGGCCTCCTCCAGGATCGAGGAAGTCAAAGCGAACATCTGAAACCCCAAGAAAAACGGGGAGGCCGAAGCCTCCCCACCGTTAACGCTTCGTGAGCGACTTACTTGAACTCGTAGCTGCCCGAAACGTAGGCGGTACGGCCACGCGGATCGGCGTAGCCCGGGTCGAAACCGACCTGGAACACGCCTGCGCCCGCGATGGTGAAGGGCGGGTTGCGATCAAGCACGTTGCGCACACCTGCGCTGAGCTTCAGCCCCTTGATGCCCGTGTAACCAACCTGCAGGTCAAAGGTTTCATAGATCGCGACCTTCTGCGGCGTCGGGAAGCCGGTCAGCTGCTGGTTGTATGCAGACTGCCAGTTGTAGACCACCGTACCGTTCACCGGACCGCGCTCCCAGCCAAGGGTGGTCACGGTACGCATGCGAATCAGCGGATCGGCGCCGGTATTGGCGGCAAATCCTTCGCCCCACACCTTCTGGCCACCGAAGGACAGACGCGTGTCGTAGCGGTTCACGTAGGTTGCGTCGTAGCCGAGCTGGAACGTGCCCACATCGGTCTTGGGGAAGCGGTACTTCATCGACAGGTCGACGCCGCTGGTCCACAGATCACTCCAGTTGCCGATCTTGCTGACCACCGCAGTGATGGCGCACGCCGGCTGGCCGCAACCCGTGCCACGCTGGATGTATTGCGCGAAGGGGCCGTTCAGATTGCCGCTGTCCACTTCAGCCTTGTAGCCGCCGAGGATGAAGTTGCCACCGAGTTCGCCGATCGCGCCCTGGATGTTGATGTAGTAGAAGTCCAGCGTCGTGGAGAAGTTGCGGCTCGGCTCGATGATCATGCCGGCGGTCAGACCGCGAGCCTTCTCGGGCTTGACCGTGGTGCTGCTCTCGGTCTTGATGTCGCGTTGGAGAGCACGACAGTTGCCTGCAGTACCCACACCGCCCGGGCAGAGCACGGGGTCGACGAAGTTGGCCGATGAGCCGACGGACGTACCACCGTACAGGTCGGTGATCGACGGAGCGCGGAAGCCGCTCGACAGCGAGGTCCGCATTGCGAACTGGTTCGACGGGGTCCACTTCAAGCCCAGCTTCGGGTTGAAGGTCCCGCCTACGCCACCGTTGTAGCTGTCATAGCGTGCGGCTGCGGTCGCTTCAAACCCCTTGGCGAACGGTGCGACCAATTCGCCGAACACGCCGGTGGAGGTCCGCTTGCCGCTCGTGGACGGGATCGTCGTGCCACCGATCACATCGCCCGAAGCAAGGTCGGCATTCGAGGTATCGGTCAGCTTTTCAGTGCGCCAGTTCACACCGACCGCAACACCCATTGCGCCGCCGGCCAGGGAGCCGAGTTCACGCGAGGCCTTCGCCTGAAGCTCGTTCAGATCCAGATTGGCCTGACGCACGGAGGTCAGGATCTTGGCGGTGTTCAAGGCCTGCAGCTGCGTGCCCGTGTTTTCCGCGAACGGGTTGATCCGACCCGCATCGAGCAGAGCCTGCAGACGCCGGCGGCTGAAATAGCCATCGGTGTACTGCTCGTCGTACTTGCTCTTCGCATTCGAGTAGGCCGCGTCATAGTCCCAACCGGCGAGCACGCCACGCGAGCCGACGTTGACGCGATATTGATCCACGTCGGCCTGGTTCGTGCGGCCACCGCCTTCGCGAATGCGCCAGAACATGCCGATCGGACCGTTGTAGCCGTATTCGCGTGCGAGATAGGCCGTGGGGTAGAACGGGTTGGTCGGGAGCATGTAGAGCTCGCTCGACGTGAAGGTCCCCGTCGGGGTCTCGGAGATGGCGTACTTGGTCTTGGTCTTGGCGTAGGTCAGCTCGGCAAACAGCTCGACATCGGAGCTCAACTGCAAGGTGGCACGGCTGATCGCAGACAAGCGGTCCTGCTTGGGCAACAGGTCGATCCGTGCAGAGAAGTCGTAGATACAGGCGTTTTGCGTGGTGCCGGCAAAAGATCCGCCCGTGTAGTCATCAAACGAATTGCGAGCCGGGTCGCAGGCAGGTGCGCCGGGGTTCGAGAAGATCGCGCCATTCGGAACGAACACGCCACCGACGATCGAACCGTCATAGATGTTGGCGACAGGGGTGTTGTAGGAGAACTGCGACAGAGCAGCGAACGGGCCAGTGCGGAAGATGCCCGT
>DASSQC010000143.1:0-7012 GCA_035702705.1 Burkholderiaceae bacterium
CGTGCCGACCAGACGCGGCAATGGGCGGCGCTGATTGATGGCTACGAGACCGTGCGCGACTTCGACCGCCGCGAGCTGCGGCTGGTCGAGGCGCTGCGCACCCTGCGGCAGATCCACTACGCCGCCTGGCTGGCGCGCCGCCGGACCGACCCGGCCTTCACGGTGGCCTTTCCGTGGTTCGGCACCGATGCCTACTGGGCGGGGCAGGCCCAGCAGCTGCGCGAACAATGCGAGTCCATGGTGCAGCCTGCGCTGATGCTCTGAGGGCCGGGATCTGGCTGGGATTCCCGAGCCTTATCGGCACATGGCGGCGCAGCAAGGCGCCTAGCATGGGTTCAACAGGGTGCGATTGCGTTCCTAACCCGCACCCGGGAGCCGATCATGGACCACGAGATCACCGTACAACTGGCCGCCGCCGTGCTGGCACGTGCCCTGGTGACACGGGCTGCGCAGGCCGCGCTGGATGCACCCGTGCCGATGCCGCCGGCCCATGTCACGATCGACTCGATCGACCTGCCCCTGTACTGGGACGAACACCGCCTGCTGCCGCGCCTGCGCGATCTGGCCGCAGAGCATGGCGTGCATGTCGACATCCAGCGCATGCAGTTCGACCGCATCTACGGCATCGAGACCCTGGTGGATCTGCACGCCCTGGATGCACCGCTGCTGCAGAGCTGCGCCGTGACCCTGATGGGCATGTACGAGGCGCCGCACTGGGGTCCGCGCGGCACCCACTGAGTCGGGCGCCCCTCGGCCGCGCTCACCCAGGCCCGGCACGCACTGCTCGTCTAGGCGCCGTAGTGGCGCAAGCCCTCCAGGTCCAGCACCTCGATGCCGCCGTAGCCGACCTTCAGCAGGCCGCGCTCCTCCAGCAGCTTGAGTGCCTGGTTCACGCGCTGGCGTGAGACCCCGGCCAGATAGCCCACTTCTTCCTGCGAAATGGCCAGATGCGCGCCGCTGCCTGGATAGAGCAGGGGGTTGTAGAGCTCGGCCAGGCAGCGCGCCACGCGGGCATCGGGCTCCAGCAGGCGTTCGTACTCCACCACCGCGATGAATTGCCCAAGGCGTTCATTGAGCTGCTTGAGCAGGAAGCGGTTGAAGCCGATGGAGTGATCGAGCAGCCACTGGAAGGTGGCACCGCTCATCCAGGCAATTCGTGTGTCGCGCAGCGCCACCACGTCGTACTTGCGCACCTCATGCTTGAGCAGGGTGCCCTCGCCAAACCAGCCGCCCGTAGGCACGCCGGTGAAGGTGGCCGACTTGCCGCTGGCATTCACGGCATTGATCTTGACGAGCCCCTCGATGACACCGAGCCAGCAATCGACGCGCTCGCCCTTGCGCACCACCACCTGCCCGCCCGTGAAGAAGCGCTCCTCCACGCCCGCGATGGCGCGTGCGCGCTCCGCGTCGGTGAGGTAGTCCCACCATGGGGTTTGCTGCAGCGCAGCGTGAAGCAGCAGGGGTTGATGCTCTGTATGCAAGGTGCGTTCCGCAGGAACCGATCACGGTAAACCCGGATGCGCACATTGTCGCGAAAACGACAGCATGCGACCATCAGCCCGCATTAAATGGACTGAGCGACCGCAGGCCCCGAGCAGGCGGCGAACAAAGAAGTGGCACGCGCTGAACCGACCCGTCCGGTCAGACGCGACACAACAAGGAGACATCCGTGACCGTTTCATCGGGCACTGGCGATACCTTCCCGCGCCTGCTGCTGGAGCATGCTCGCGTCCGTCCGAACCACCCGGCCATCCGGGAGAAGGACCTCGGCATCTGGCAGACCTACACCTGGGCCCAGGCAGCCGAGATCGTGCGGGCCATGGCCTGCGGCCTGGCGGCGCTGGGCTTCAGACAGGGGCAGAACCTCGCCATCATCGGCGACAACCGGCCGCGCCTGTACTGGAGCTTCATCGCCGCCCAGTGCCTGCGCGGCGTGCCGGTGCCGCTGTATCAGGATGCGATTGCCAGCGAGATGGCCTTCGTGCTGGACAACGCGGAAATCGAGTTCGCCATCGCGGAGAACCAGGAGCAGGTCGACAAGCTGCTGGAGATGCGCCGCGAACTGCCGCGCCTGACGCACATCATCTACGACGACCCGCGCGGCATGCGGCACTACAGGCAGGAGGGTCTGCTGTCGTTTGAGGAGCTGCTGGCCAAGGGACGCGCGCACGATGCAGCGCATCCCGGCTTCTTCGATGCGCAAGTGGCTGCTGGCGACACGAACGATGTCTCGGTGATGCTCTACACCTCGGGTACCACCGGCAAGCCCAAGGGGGTCTGCCAGACGCATGCGAGCTTCATCGGCAGCGCACGCGGCGGAGTGGGCTTCGACAAGCTCGGCCCGGACGACCAGATCCTGTCCTACCTGCCCATGGCCTGGGTGGGCGACCACCTGTTCTCCGTGGCGCAATCGCTGGTGGCGGGCTTCACGGTCAACTGCCCCGAGTCCGGCGCCACCGTGATGAACGACCTGCGCGAGATCGGACCCACCTACTACTTCGCCCCGCCGCGCGTGTTCGAAGGCCTGCTCACCCAGGTGTCGATCCGCATGGAAGACGCGGCTGCCCCCAAGCGCTGGCTCTACGAGAAGTTCATGGCCGTGGCACGCCGCTGCGGCGCCGACATCCTTGATGGCAAGCCCGTGCCGTTCACGGACCGCCTGCTTTATGCGCTGGGAACATTCTTTGTGTATGGCCCGCTGCGCAATGTGCTGGGCATGAGCCGGATCCGCGTGGCCTACACCGCGGGTGCCGCGATCGGCCCGGACCTGTTCCGCTTCTATCGCTCGATCGGGGTGAATCTGAAGCAGCTGTACGGGCAGACCGAGACCTGTGCGTATGTGTGCCTGCAGCCCGACGGCGGCGTCAAGCTCGAGACGGTCGGCCCAGCCGCCCCCGGGGTGGAAATCAAGATTGCCGACAGTGGCGAAGTCCTCGTGCGCGGCGTGGGTGTGCTCAAGGAGTACTACAAGCGCCCGGACGCCACGGCCGAGGTGATGGATGCCGAGGGCTTTTTCCACACGGGTGATGCCGGCGTGATCGACAGCGACGGCCACCTGAAGATCATCGATCGCGCCAAGGACGTGGGCCGCACGGCCACCGGTGCCTTGTTCGCACCGAACTACATCGAGAACAAGCTCAAGTTCTTTCCGCAGATCAAGGAAGCAGTGTGCTTCGGCCACGGCAAGGACACCGTCTGCGCGCTGATCAATATTGACGCCGATGCCGTGGGCAACTGGGCCGAGCGGCGCGGACTGCCGTATGCGGGCTACGTGGACCTGGCGGGCAAGAAGGAAGTGCTGGCGCTCATCCAGGAGTGCGTGGAGAAGGTGAACGCGCAGCTCGCCGCAGAGCCGCAGATGGCTGACACGCAGATCGCCCGCTTCGTGGTGCTGCACAAGGAGCTCGACCCGGATGACGACGAACTCACCCGCACGCGCAAGGTGCGCCGCGGCTTCATTGCCGAGAAATACGGCGTGCTGGTGGACGCGCTCTACAGCGGCCGGGCTGACCAGTTCATCGAGACGCCCGTGAAGTTCGAAGACGGCCGCGTGGGCAAGATTTCCGCCGTGCTCGAGGTGCGCGATGCCAGACGCTTCCCCGCCTCCGAAAGAAAGGCGGCCTGAGCATGAATGCACACAGCACTGAACGCAAGATCGGCGACGTCATTCTGGATGTTCAGAACATCTCGCTGTCCTTTGGCGGCGTGAAGGCCCTGACCAACATCTCCTTCAATGTGCGCGAGCACGAGATCCGCGCCATCATCGGCCCGAATGGCGCAGGCAAGAGCTCGATGCTCAACTGCATCAACGGCGTCTACACGCCGCAGGAAGGGTCCATCACCTTCCGCGGCAAGACCTTCAAGCACATGAACTCGCGCCAGGTGGCCGAGATGGGTGTGGCGCGCACCTTCCAGAGCCTGGCCCTGTTCAAGGGCATGAGCGTGCTGGACAACATCATGACCGGCCGCAATCTGCGCATGAAGAGCAATCTGCTGCTGCAGGCCCTGCGCATCGGCCCGGCCGAGCGCGAGGAGCTGGAACACCGCGCCTTCGTGGAGAAGATCATCGACTTCCTCGAGATCCAGGCCTACCGCAAGGTGCCGGTGGGGCGTCTGCCCTACGGCCTGCAGAAGCGCGTGGATCTGGCGCGCGCGCTGGCTATGGAGCCGCAGGTGCTGCTGCTCGACGAACCGATGGCCGGCATGAACGTGGAGGAGAAGCAGGACATGTGCCGCTTCATCCTGGACGTGAACGACGAGTTCGGCACCACCATCGTGCTGATCGAGCATGACATGGGTGTCGTGATGGACATCTCCGATCGCGTGGTGGTGCTGGACTATGGCAAGAAGATCGGCGACGGCACGCCCGATGAGGTCCGCGGCAACCAGGCCGTGATCGACGCCTATCTCGGCGTGGCGCATTGAGGAGCCGAACATGAGCAAGAAGCTCCCCATCGTTGCGCTGATCAGCCTGCTGACCGTCGGTCTCCTGCTGCCCTTGACGCAGAAGAGCACCACCGCCGGCTTCTACATCGAGGTGCTGCTTGGCGGTCTGATGTCCGGCGTGATGTATTCACTGGTGGCCCTGGGCTTCGTGCTCATCTACAAGGCCAGCGGTGTCTTCAACTTCGCCCAGGGTGCCATGGTGCTGTTCGCGGCACTGGCAGTGGCCCGGCTGTCCGGCGAAGGCCTGTCTGCCGCCCACTTCTGGGTCGTGGCGCTGCTGCTTGGCGGCCTGTCGGGGGTGCTCGCCCTGGGGTTCATCAACAAGGGCGGGGCGGCCAAGGCCGCACCGCCGCTGCGCTTTGGTCTGCCGGCGGCCGCCGCCATCGGTGCCGGCGTGCTGCTGTCCGCACTGTTCGGCACGCGCGGCTGGCCGCTCTGGCTGGCCATGCTGGGGGCCGGCGCGGTGATGGTCTGCGTGGCCATGGCCATCGAGAAACTGGTGCTGCGCCCGCTCGTGAACCAGGAGGGCGTGGTGCTGCTGATGGCCACCCTGGGCGTGACCTACTTCCTGGATGGCCTGGGGCAGACCCTCTGGGGTTCGAGCATCTACAAGATCGAACTGGGCGTCTCGAAGGATCCGGTGATCGTGCTCGACAAGGTCTTCGAGGGCGGCATCCTGATCAACCAGATCGACGTCTTCGCCGCCGTGGTGGCGACGGTGCTGGTGGCGGCGCTGGCCCTGTTCTTCCAGAAGACGCCGGTGGGCCGCGCGCTGCGCGCCGTGGCTGATGACCACCAGGCCGCGCAATCCATCGGCATTCCGCTGAACCGCATCTGGGTCATCGTCTGGAGCGTGGCCGGCGTGGTGGCCTTGGTGGCCGGCATGATCTGGGGGGCCAAGCTCGGCGTGCAGTTCTCGCTTGTCGAGGTGGCGCTCAAGGCTCTGCCCGTGGTGATCCTGGGCGGTCTGACCTCCGTGCCCGGGGCCATCCTGGGCGGTCTGATCATCGGCGTGGGCGAGAAGATGGCCGAGGTCTTCCTCGGGCCCCTGCTGGGCGGCGGCATCGAATACTGGTTCGCCTACGTCCTGGCACTGCTGTTCCTGATCGTCCGGCCCGAAGGCCTGTTCGGCGAAAAGCACATCGATCGCGTCTGACGGCCCGGAGAACCCCACATGCTCTACAGAGAAAACGGCCAGTTCAAGACCAGCTACCGGGCGGATCAGCAGATCTTCCCGATCGCGCAGGACCGCGTCGCCATCGCCCTGCTGGTCGCGTTTGCGTTCATCGGCCCGGTGGTGCTCGGCAACGAGTACCTGTTCCGCGCCATCCTGATTCCCTTCCTGATCCTGTCGCTTGCGGCGATCGGCCTGAACATCCTCGTGGGCTACTGCGGCCAGATCTCGCTGGGCACCGGGGCCTTCATGGCCGTGGGTGCGTACGCAGCCTACAACTTCATGATCCGTGTGGACGGCATGCCGCTGATTGTGGCGATGCTGCTTGGCGGACTGGCGGCCACGGTGGTGGGTGTGTTCTTCGGCATCCCGAGCCTGCGCGTGAAGGGCCTGTATCTCGCAGTGGCCACGCTGGCCGCCCAGTACTTTGTGGACTGGGCCTTCATCCGCATCAAGTGGTTCACCAACGACTCGCCCTCGGGCTCGGTGTCGGCCGGCACGCTCAATGTCTTCGGCTGGACCGTGAACGAACCGCACGAGAAGTATCTGTTCGTGCTCGGCTTCGTGGTGGTGTTCGCGCTGCTGGCCAAGAATCTGGTGCGCAGCGCGATCGGCCGCGAATGGATGGCCATCCGTGACATGGATGTGGCTGCCAGCGTCATCGGCATCCGCCCGGTGTACGCCAAGCTGACGGCGTTTGCCGTGTCCAGCTTCATTGTGGGTGTGGCCGGGGCGCTCTGGGCCTTCGTGCACCTGGGTTCCTGGGAGCCGGCGGCATTCAACATCCAGCGTTCGTTCCAGCTGTTGTTCATGATCATCATCGGCGGTCTGGGCTCGATCATGGGCTCCTTCTTTGGCGCGGCCTTCATCGTGGTGCTGCCCATCGTCCTGAACCAGGCGCTGCCGCTGCTGGCGGCCCCGTTCGGCATCGAGGTCAGCACGGCGCTGGTTGCGCACGTGGAGTTCATGATCTTCGGTGCGTTGATCGTGTTCTTCCTGATCGTCGAGCCGCATGGACTGGCGCGCCTGTGGTCGATCGCCAAGGAGAAGCTGCGCCTGTGGCCCTTCCCGCACTAGCGGCTCGCAGCAACCCGGATTCAGAAACCCAGTGCAAGAGCATTAACTGGAGATACCGCGCAGATCGGATGCGCATTTGGAGGCGACATGAAGCTCAAATCTCTACTACTCGGTGCAGCAATGCTGACTGCGGTGGGTACCACCGCGCTGACAGCACCCTCGGCCAGCGCGCAGGCGCAGGCCAAGGAGCAGTTCTTTCCGGTGCTGGTCTACCGCACCGGACCGTTCTCGCCCAACGGCATCCCCTGGGCCAACGGATTTGTGGACTACCTCAAGCTGATCAACAACCGGGATGGCGGCATCAACGGCGTGAAG
>DASSQC010000144.1:0-4580 GCA_035702705.1 Burkholderiaceae bacterium
ACCGCCGCTTTGCCACGGGGCCGATCGTTCCGGAGATCGTGCAGCACGCAGACGGCCGCCGGGCCCTGCGTCTGCACGATGCGCGCTACGGCTTTCCCGGTCAATCGCTGATCGGGCTCTGGGGCCTTGAATATCGCCTCGACGAGCACGGCCGCCCGGCCAGCCGTGGCGAGCGCTACGCCGTGCCGCGTGAGGCCAGCGGCGAGCGCATCGCTGCCCTGGTGCGCGCCAAGTTCGGCCTGCCCAACGACACCTTCTGAGGCCGCCGATGGCTCGCGCCGCGACGCGGGCCATCGGCAGGGCCGCGGCGTGTGCTGCGCAGGGCGTGCAGCCCCGATGCCTATGGCGCCTCGAGCAGCGGGCCGGCCGCGCGGATGCCGATCAGCAACCGGTAGACCGGCAGGACGGTGCCGCTGGCCGGATTGGTGCGGATCAGCTTGGTGGCGACATAGCTGCCGGGTGCGTCCGGCTCCAGTGACACGGCCGCCAGGCGCGCCATCGGCTGGTTCATCGGGATGTAGAAACTGCCGGCCGGGATGTTGAGTGTCACCGTCTGGGTATCGACGACCACGCGCTCGCCCGGCACGCCCTGCTCCGGCGGCTCATTGCGCGGCGTGCGCATGATGTAGCGCTCCACATTGGCATCAGTGCCCGCGAACATTCGCACGACCCGCAGTCCGTGCTGGGCCAGGCGCAGCGCGGCGGCTTCCTGATCCGGCAGCAGGAAATAGCCCAGCGGAATGCTGCGCCGGACGGTCGGGGTGACCTGCAGGGTGTTGATGAAATCGGCGCGCAGAGCACGGTCCTCGCCTGTCAGTGCGTCGATCACGGGCACCTCGCGCTGCTCGCGCCGGCTCTCGTAGTCCACCGTGATGTCACCGAGCCAGCCGTTTCGCGCCAGCGCGTTGGCGCGGCGCAGCGGCTCCACGTTTGCAGCGGCGGCGCGGATCAGCGCGCTGGCGGCAATCACGTGGGCGCCCACGCGGCGCTGCCAGTGCTCGCGACCCAGGCCGATGCCGCGGGTCTCGACCAGATAGCTCACTGCACCGTACAGGCCGAAGGTGTTGCGTGCGATGCCGGCGTAGTTGCCGCCCGCCGTGAGCAGGGGCTTGTCGTTCTGCTGGCCCGGCCGGTCGATCAGGAAGTGGTACAGGTGCGAGCGCAGTCCGGCCTTCTTGAAGGCCGCATCCAGCGCGGGATCGAAGGTCTCCCTGGAGAGCGTACGGATGGCATCGGCAATCTCCGGATGCGAGGCGCTCTGCACGAGCACATCGCTGGCCTGCGTGACGCCGAAGCGTTCGAGCAGGCGGCCCGCCGGGGCGAATTCGTGGGCATCGATCACGAGCGCCGGCGGCATGGCGCGCATGGCCCGGTGCAGGAGCTGGTTCTCGACGGTGGCCAGCTGCAGATGGTCGCGGTTCTGGTCGGCGGTGCTGGTTTCGCGCCGGTTGGCCGCTGCCCCGTCCGGGTTGGCGCGCGGCACCACCACGACGGTGAGCTTGTCCAGCACGCTGCGCAGGTCGCCCACGGCGAGCCGTCGAGCCACTTCAAGGGCGGCTTCGGCGCCCGCCGGCTCGTTGCCGTGCTGCTGGCCGATCAGCCAGACCACCGGCTTGCGCGTGGCGGCCAGCTCGGGTGCGGCAGACTTGCCTTCGCTGGCAAACAGCATGAGGTGGATGTCGCGCCCGCCCGGGCTCTTGCCGAGGACGCGCCAGGTCATCGTGCTGGATGAGGCGTCGAGCCGCGCGATGAAGGCCGCGAGTTCGGCGTCCGACGTGAAGTCCTTGCGGCCGGGGGCAAACGAGGGCGTCTCCGGCGTGAAGGAAAGATCGCCGAAGCGCTCAGTGCGCTCGTTGCGGTCGGGCCGCTCGGGGAACTGCTTGTTCGGCTGGGCGGCGGCGGCGAGCGCAAGGCTTGCCAGGGCCGCACCGAGCCAGACGCGCCAGGTGCGCGTCGCCGGCATCGAGACCACCGGCCCTCCGTGCTGAATGGGAAACGAGCCGGGCAGGTTACTGGTAGGAACGGGCGTCTTCAATCAACTTGCCGTCGTTCGGCAGACTGCCCGGTGCCACAAGCTCAACTTCCCCGCGCAGCTTGGTGATGTCGCGGATCGCATCGCGCAGACGGTAGGCCAGGCCCTCATGCTGCTCGCCGGATTCCGCCTTGAGCAGCATGTCGTCCTGACCCATGCTGCCCGTGATGACCATCCGCACCCGGCCGAGCTCCGGAAAGCGCTTGGCGATGTCATTGATCTGCCCCGGGTGCACGAACAGGCCGCGGACCTTGGTGGTCTGGTCGGCACGCCCCATCCAGCCGGCGATGCGCTGGTTGGTGCGCCCGCAGGGCGAAGGCTCGGGCAGCAGCTTGGTGAGATCACCCGTGCCGAAGCGGATCAGCGGATAGTCCGGGTTGAACAGGGTGACCACGATCTCGCCCACCTCTCCGGGCGCGCAGACCTCGCCCGTACCCGGCTTCACGATCTCGAGCAACAGGTCCTCGGACAGCACCATGCCCGGATGCACCACGCCCTCGGTGCTGGTCTCGAAGGCCACACAACCCAGATCGGCCGTGCCGTACCACTGCTGCACCTGGGTCATGCCGCGATCGATGAACCACTGCCGCAATGACGGCGGCAGCGCTTCGGCCGCGACCAGCGCCTTCTGCACGTGGCGCAGATCCACGTTCATTTCGGCCGCACGTTCCAGGATGATGCGCAGGAAGCTGGGCGTACCCACATAGGCGCGCGGCTTGAGCACGGCCATCGCCTCGACCTGCTGCTCGGTGTTGCCGATGCCTGCAGGGATCACCGGGCAGCCCAGGGCTGCGGCACCGGCCTCGATCATGAAGGCCGCCGGGGTCATGTGGTACGAGAAGCAGTTCTGCAGCACATCGCCGGGGCGGATGCCGGCCGCATGCAGGGCCCCTGCAGTGCGCCACCAGTCCGGCCCGTGGCCTTCCGGATCGAAGATCGGGCCGGGCGACATGAACAGCCGGCGCAGATGCCCGGTGGCGGTGGTGTTGAGCCCGCCAAACGGCGGCTCGGCCTGCTGCAGGGCCTTGAGATCACCCTTGCGCGTCACGGGCAGCGCGGCCAGCGTCTTGCGGCTGGTGACCGCATGCGGGTCCACGCCTGCAAGGATGCGCGACCAGCCCGGAGCCTGCTGTGCACCCTGGATCAGGCCGGGCAGTGCCGCAGCCAGGGCGCCTTCGCGCGCTTCGGCCGGGCGCAGCTCGCGTTCGTCAAAGACCTGTGTCGTCATCGTGGCTCATCCCTCGTTGCGCACTGCGCGGCCTCAGTCGTCCTCACGCCGGCTGCCCAGGCGGCGCACGGCATCCAGGAGCTTGCGTTCGTCGGTGGGGCCGGCCAGCGTGAAGCGATGCACACGTCCGCGCTCATCGAGCAGCGCCGTCACGGCGCCGTCCTTCACCTCGAAGCGCAGCTCCACACCGGCATCGATCGCAAAGCGCTGGCGAGCGTTCTCGCGCACGCCGGGCAGCGCGCGAAGCTGCCGTAGCAGCGCCGGGCTCGGCCCCGGGCCGCCGCCGCCCTTCAGGGCCTCAAGTTCGGCAAACAGATCGCTCATGCCGTACGCCCCTTCAGGACAACCAGCGCTTGCGACGCTTGTAGAACTTGGCGTCCTTGAAGCTCTTGCGACCCTCGCGCGATACGCCCAGGTAGAACTCCTTGACGTCCTCGTTCTCGCGCAGCGCCTTGGCCTCGCCATCCATCACGACCCGACCGCTTTCGAGGATGTAGCCATAGTGGGCGTACTTCAGGGCGATGTTGGTGTTCTGCTCGGCCAGCAGGAACGTGACCTTCTCCTTGGCATTGAGGTCCTGCACGATGTTGAAGACCTCTTCGATGATCTGCGGTGCCAGCCCCATGGAGGGTTCATCGAGCAGCACCATGCGCGGCTTGGCCATCAGTGCACGGCCGATGGCACACATCTGCTGCTCGCCGCCGGAGGTGTAGGCTGCCTGCGAGCTGCGACGGGTCTTCAGGCGCGGGAAATAGCTGTAGACCATCTCGAGGTCGCGCGCGATCTCTGCACGCGAGGCGCCCCGGGTGTAGGCCCCGGTCATGAGGTTCTCCTCGATCGAGAGGTGCGCAAAGCAGCGCCGCCCCTCCATGACCTGCACGACGCCGCGTTCGACGAGATCGGGCGGCGTGAGGTTCTGGATGCGCTCGCCGCGGTATTCGATCGTGCCCTTGGTTACCTCGCCGCGCTCGCCCTTGAGCAGGTTCGAGATCGCACGCAGCGTGGTGGTCTTGCCTGCGCCGTTGCCGCCCAGCAGTGCCACGATGCCGCCCTCGGGCACCTGAAGGCTCACGCCCTTGAGCACGAGGATCACGTGGTTGTAGATGACTTCGATGCCGTTGACGTTCAGCAGGGGCTGCATGGCTTCAACCTGTTCGATGTACTTGGGAAAGCGCACAGAGTGCGCTTTCCCAAGGGGCCGCAGAAGCGGCCCCATGAGCCCCCTCCAGGAGGGGGCGGCAAAAGCCGGGGAGGGGCGTTGAAAAGCGGCAACGCCGCGACCCCGGCATCAGAGCTGAGCGCCGCTCAGCTCTGACAGTC
>DASSQC010000145.1:0-2301 GCA_035702705.1 Burkholderiaceae bacterium
AGCCCCGATCCGCAACGGCGCGCCTACTTCGAGCAGGTCATGGCCGGCAGCGCTGCGGCCCTGGCGCAATTGAGCCAGACGACCACCCCCGCCCAGCGCCGGAATGCGCAGGAATTCCTGGAGTCCCTGGCTTCGGACTTCGACGAGCTCAGCCGGCGCCGGGTGGTGGCACGCGCGGAATAGGCCGCGCCACGTGCGTGCTCTGCAGCCGCACGCCTCAGTCCGACCTCAAACCCTCATGCGGCATGCGCCAGACGCTGCTGCTTGTCGCTGATGAACTGCGGCGCCAGCGAGCCGATCAGCATGCCGATCACCGCGCCCGCGAGACCAGCCAGCTGGTTGGGGAAGGCGGCGCCCAGTTGCTCGTCGATGCGGAAGGGCAGGAAGCAACCGATGCCCAGGATGATCGACAGGATCGCACCCTGCGTGGTGGCGCGCTTCCAGTACAGCCCGGCCACCAGCGGAATGAACGCACCCACCAGCGTGACGGTATAGGCCTCGGCCACCAGGGTGTGGATCGGCGTGCCCTGCTTCATCAGCGCATAGCCCAGCACGATCAGCGTGAACACCACCAGGGTGGTGCGCATGACCTTGAGCTGTGCCTTGCCATCCAGAGGCGTCTTGCGCAGGTGCGTGAGGATGTTCTCCGTGAAGGTGGTGGCCGGCGCGAGCAGGGTGGCGCTTGCGGTGGACATGATGGCCGAGATGAGCGCCCCGAAGAACGCGATCTGCAGGGCGATCGGCATGTGCTCCATCACGAGGGTCGGCAGCACCTTCTGCGGGTCGTCCTTCATCAGTGCATCCACATTGGGCATGATCAGCACCGCGCTGGCCGCGATGAACATCGGCACGAAGGCAAAGACCAGATAGGCCAGACCGCCGATGATCGGACCCTTGCGCGCGGTGTCGGCGTCCTTGGCGCTCATCACGCGCTGGAAGACATCCTGCTGCGGGATGCTGCCGAACATCATCGTCACCACGGCAGCTGCAAAGGCCAGCCAGCCGGCCACGCTCGGCTCGGGTGCAAAGCTCAGCAGGTCGCGCTGCTGGGCCACGGCCATGACCTTGTCCGTGCCACCTGCAAGCTGGCCGGCAAACACGGCAATCGCCACCAGGCCGACGATGATCACCACCATCTGCAGGAAGTCCGTCCAGGCAATGGCGAACATGCCGCCGGCAAAGGTGTAGATCAGCACCACGGCTGCACCCAGCACCATGCCCGCCTCGGCGCTGATGGCGCCGCCCGACAGCAGGTTGAACACCAGGCCCAGCGCCGTGATCTGGGCGGCGACCCAGCCCAGGTAGCTCAGCATGATGGTCACGGCGCAGAACACCTCGACGCTGGTGCCGTATCGGCGACGGTAGTACTCGCCGATCGTCATCAGGGTCATCTGGTAGAGCTTGTAGGCAAAGAACAGGCCCACCAGGATCAGGCACAGCGCCGCGCCGAAGGGGTCGCTCCACAGGCCGTCCAGGCCGTCGCTCACGAACTTGGCCGACACGCCCAGCACCGTCTCGGCGCCGAACCAGGTGGCAAAGGTCATGGTGACGATCATGACCAGCGGCAGCGATCGCCCGGCCAGTGCGAAGTCCGTGCCGGACTTCACCTTGGTGACCGCAAACAGGCCGATGGCCAGGGTGATGAGCAGATAGATGAATACCGAGGCGACCAGCATGGTCAGATCCTTCCTGGGGCGGCAGACGTGCGAAGGGCGCCCGCAATTGCGTGGCGCCCCGGCTGTTCTGGGCAAAATGTTAGGTGTCCGCGCCGGCATGCTGCGCTGCGGAATTGCGAGTACGCACAAACCCGATCCACTGCGCGCCGACCGACGCGCCCTGCGAGAACCCTGATGAAGCTCGCTGTCTTCAGCACCCGCAAGTACGACCGCGACCTGCTGGCCGAGGCCAACGCGGCGCATGGCCACGCGATCACCTTCTTCGATGTGCGCCTGACGGCGACCACCGCGGCCCTGGCGGCGGGCTGTCCGGCGGTCTGCGTATTCGTGAACGACGCGGTGGACGCCGACACGCTCGCGCGCCTGCATGCCGGCGGCACGCGCCTGGTGGCTACGCGCTCCACGGGCTTCAACCACATCGATCTGGCCGCCGCTGCCCGCCTGGGCATGAAGGTGGTGCGCGTGACGGACTACTCGCCGCATTCGGTCGCGGAGTTCGCCGCAGGTCTGCTGCTGGCGCTGAACCGCAAGATCCACCGCGCCTACAACCGCACGCGCGACGGCAACTTCGAGCTCGATGGCCTGATGGGTTTCGACCTGCACGGCCGCACGGTGGGCGTGGTGG
>DASSQC010000146.1:0-2823 GCA_035702705.1 Burkholderiaceae bacterium
GAGACTGGCCAGCGGCGCGGCGTAGTCGGCCGTGGCGGCACCGCCGTTGCGCGCCAGCAGTTCGAGCTGGCGGGCCAGTTCGCCCACCTGCGTGGCGCCCAGGGTGTTGGCCACGCCCGTCATGGAGTGCGCCAGCTCGGCCGCCTCCTTCCACTGGCCGGTTGCGGCGGCGGCTTCGAAGCGCTGCGGCATGGGCGCGTTCTCGTCAATGAAGGCTTGGGCCACGCGGGTGAGCAGCGGGGCCATGCCGCCGACCACGGCAAGCAGGCTGTCGCGCGTGACTCCGGCGGCCGGGTTGTTGAAGCTGTGGGCGCTGGCGTGGTCGGTCATTGCGCGTGGATTCCCCTGGAGCTGGCTGGTGCTGGCCGATGTGATGCCCGGCGCGGCGGTCGATGCGCTCGGCACCACCAGGCGCAGGATCGTGTCGGCCAGTGCGGAGTTCTCGAATGGCTTTGCAATATAGCCGTCCATGCCCGAGGCGATGAACCGCTCCTGGTCGCCGGCCAGGGCGTGCGCCGTCATGGCGATGATGGGCGTGCGCGGCTGGCCGGTGGCGGCCTCGAGGTCGCGGATGCGGCGCGTGGCGTCGATGCCGCTGACATGCGGCATCTGGATGTCCATGAGCACGGCGTCGTAGCGGCCCTGCTGGAAGCGCTGCACGGCCTCGCGCCCGTCGCCGGCGAGTTCCACCTGCGCACCCATCTGCTGCAGCGCCGTGCTGGCCACGATCTGGTTGACGAGATTGTCCTCGGCCAGCAGCAGGCGCAGACCCTGCAGGCGCCGTGGCAGGCTGGTGATGCCCTGGCGTTCCAGGCCGGGCTCGCCGCGCAGCTGGGCCAGCGCGCCCCGCAGCTCGAGCACGCTGACCGGCTTCTCCAGCGGCTGGGCGTTGAGCTCGGCCAGCGCATCGATCTCGGTGGGCAGGGGGCTGCCCGGCAGCACCAGCACCAGGCAGGGCACGTGCGGCATGGTGCGCGCCAGATCGGCCAGCACATCGGCCGGGGCGCCGGCCAGCAGGGACTCGTCGATGACGACCAGATCGAAGCTGTGCTGACCCGCGAGCCAGCGGGCCTGGGCGAGCTGGCTCACGCCATGGGCACGCACCTTCCAGTGGGCCAGCATCTCGCTGTGCCACTGCGCGGCGGCGGCATCGTCCTCGACCCAGAGCACACGCAGCCCGTCGAGCGCCACCGGCGCCGGGCCGGCGGGCGCATCGCCCAGCAGCGGGTGCGCCGGGCTGCGCAGCGGCAGGTCGAAGCTGAAGGTGGAGCCCTCGCCCTGGCGGCTGCTCACGCGCATCTGCGCGCCCATCAGGCTGAGCACATGGCGGCAGATGGTCAGGCCCAGACCGGTGCCGCCGAAGCGGCGGGTGATCGAGGTGTCGGCCTGGGTGAATGCGTCGAAGATCGCGTCGAGCTTGTCGGCCGCGATGCCCTGACCGGTGTCATGCACGGCTACATGCAGCAGGCCCGGCCCCGCCGTGCCGCTGACCGGATGGACATAGGCCTCGAGCAGCACGTGGCCGCGCTCGGTGAACTTGAGCGCGTTGGACAGCAGGTTGTTGAGCACCTGGCGCAGACGCAGCGGGTCGCCCACCATGTGCTCGGGCAGGCCGGGATGGATGCGCGTGTGCAGCACGATGCCCTTCTCGCGCGCAGCCACCGCAAAGGGCCGCACGATGTCGTCGAGCAGGCGCAGCGGCGAGAAGGACAGCAGTTCCAGCTCCAGCTTGCCGGCCTCGATCTTGGACAGGTCCAGCACGTCGTTGACCACGGCCAGCAGGCCGTCGGCCGAGGAGCGCGCCAGCTGCAGCCAGCGGCGCTGCTGCTCGGCCAGCGGCGTGCCGAGCACGAGATTGGTCATGCCGATCACACCGTTGATGGGCGTGCGCACCTCATGGCTCATGTTGGCCAGAAAGGTGCTCTTGGCCACGCTGGCGGCCTCGGCCTGCTGCTTCGCATCGAGCAGCTCGGCCTCGTAGCGGACCTGCTGTGCGCGGCGCTCGGTCAGGTCGGCGGCCACGTCATTGAGCGAGCGGCGCAGCTGGTCGATGGCGTGCAGGCCCGTGGCTTCCTCGGCCAGGCGCGGGCGCGGCCCGTCCGCGCCCAGGGCCATGGCAAAGCGCGCGGCTTCGTCCACGGCGCGCATGGGCCGCAGCAGCACCGCCTGGGCGAACACCAGGGTAGCCACCACCACCGCAAGCGACAGCCAGAGCGCCTGCACCATCATGCCGAGCCAGGCTTCGTAGGCGGTCTGCAGCGAGAACGCCAGGCGCAGGGTGTAGCGTTTGCCGCCCACATCGAAGGGCTCGTCCCAGGCGGCGGCCATGGGATAGCCGAACACCCGCGCCAGCAGGGGCGCACTGTGGTCGGGGCGCGGGCGCTGCAGTCCTTCACCGGGCACCAGGCGCAGCAGCTCGCCGACCTGCGCAAAACCGGACAGGGCGTCCTCGTGCAGGGCGCGACCCTGCGCGTCCATGAGCTTGACGCCGATGTTGCTGCGCGAGTTGGTCAGCAGATCGCTGACCAGCGCCGATTGCATCGGCTCGTTGGCCTCGGCCACCGCCTTGATCAGGCCGGCCTTGTGCAGGTTGATGCCGAGCTCGGCCTTCTCGGCGAGCAGCGCGGTGAGCAGCTCATACTGCCGGTCGGCCGACCACTGCCGGCCGCAGACCACCACCAGCGCGGCCAGGCTGGCAAAGAGCACGGCCCGATAGATGATCGGGTCGAGTTTCAGCAGGGACCAGGACAGGCGCGGCACGACTGCCATGTTCCCATTGCGCGGCCGCCGTGTCGCCTGTGTGAAACCCAAACAAAGCAATTT
>DASSQC010000147.1:0-3010 GCA_035702705.1 Burkholderiaceae bacterium
CGCCATTGCTCGTGGCCGGCGTCTGCGTCAGCGCGGCAAAGGGCCCGGGCAGCGTGGGGTTGGCAAAGCGCGCGTCGCCACTGACCTCGGGTTTCATCCGGCTCCTGTATTGCAGACCGATGCGCGTGCCCTGCGCCGGACGGATATGCGCCGCGAGTTGAACGCCCAGGTCCCAGCTGCTGCCCTTGATGGTTGCCGTGCCATCGGCCCCCTGCGGCAGGATGCCGGCACCGGCGCAGGTCGTGGGGTCGATCGCCGCAAAGCACACCGTGCCGAAATCGACGGCGCTGCGCAGTGTGGCTTCGGTCTTCATGACATTGAGGGCGGCGCCCAGTGACAGCTGTTCCGATGCGCGCCATGCCACGCTCGGCATCAGTGACAGGGTCTTGAGCTCGGCCTTCTGCACCTGGTAGCGGCCCACCCAGTTGCTGTCATAGGTGGTCGACAGACCGAAGGGCGTGAACAGCGCAAAGCCCAGGCTCAGGTCCTGGGCCAGCGGCCGTGCGTAGAAGAAGGACAGCAGCGGTGCCGCGCCATCTGCGCTGGCCTGCGCACCGCCCGTGGCTGGCGTGCCGGCCGGCGAGAGCGAACCCTGATTGCTGAACTTGGCCCCCAGACGAATGCCACCCAGGTTCAGCGCGTAGTGCGCACCCCGCAGCTCGGTGGTGGCGGCCACATTGTTCAGTGCGGTCGAGGCGTCGTCGCTCAAGGCCACGCCCAGATGCCCCAGACCCAGACCCGCAGCCGACTGGTCCTGTACGGCAAAGCCGCTGGCCCCGGCCGGGGCGCTCAGCCCGGCGGCCCCCCAGGCCACGGACAGCAGTGCAATCAGATGGGCATGACGACGGACCCAGTGCTCGGGCAGAACGGACATCGTGTCTCCAGTCAGGTTGATCAGGCGGCCTCCGCGCGCAGTGCGCGGGGCCCCTGGCGCCGGTGGCGCTTGTGTTCGTACATGCGGCCGTCGGCCAGGGCCACCAGGTCGGTCAGTTCCCGGGCCGAGATCAGGCTGCGCGGATTGCTGGCCATGCTCATGCCGAAGGACAGACCTGCCTCGGGGAAGCCGGTGTCGCGCAGCCGTGTCTCGCACAGCGTGAGGGCCGCCGCCAGCGCCTGGCTGTCGCCGTTGATGGACAGCAGCGCGAATTCGTCGCCCCCCAGCCGGTAGGCGCGGCAGCGGCCGATCTGCAGGGCCGCCAGCTCGGTGCCGACTGCGCGGATCAGCGCATCGCCGTGGGCATGACCGCGGGTGTCGTTGATGACCTTCAGCCCGTCGAGGTCGATGATGGTGATCAGCAGGGCACCGCTTTCGCCGAGGCGCTGCTCGGTCAGGTAGGCCTCCAGCGCCTTGTCGAAGGCATGCCGGTTGCCCAGCTCGGTCAGCGCATCGGTATCGGCCAGGCGGCGCGCGTCCTGCATCTGCTGGCGGAACTGCTCGCGCGAACGCTCGGACAGCGCCAGCTGGTCGGCCTGGGCAAAGCCCAGCAGCATGGCCTCCAGCGCCGTGCCGAGCAGGGTCAGCAGGTCCGAGTTGTCGACGAAGTCCGGAATGATGCCCAGATTGGGCGGCAGAATGATCAGCCCCGGGATCAGCACCGCGAGATAGGCCATCAGGAAGAAGCGCGCCGGCCGGTAGCGCCGCGACAGCGCCCAGATCGCGCTGACCACCGCAAAGCTCACCGCACTGCCCACCACGAAGGTGGCCACCAGGTGGGAGTAGGCCGGCGCCAGCCAGCACACCGGCAGCGCAGCCGCCGCCAGCAGCGCCACGGCATCACCGGTGCGCGCCAGCGCCGGGCCGATGCGGCGCAGCTCCAGGAAATGGATGCAGAAGTAGCAGTGCGTGATCGACAGCAGAAAGAACCAGGGCGCGTAGTTCACGTGCCAGTCCGACACGCCCAGCCAGTCGTAGGGCACATTGAAATAGAAGCCCCAGCCCACCACGCTGCAGATGAGCTGCAGGGCGTAGAGCGTGGCGGTGCGCTGACGCGACCACAGGCCGATGAACAGGTTGAACATCAGCAGACCGAGCATCGCGCCCAGCGCCGCGAGAATCAGGATCGTCTGGGTGAGCACCTTGGCGCGGTACTGCTCCAGCGGCCACACGTCCACGCGCGGCAGCGAGGAGAAGAACGGCGTCTCCACGCTCACCACCACCCAGTAGCGCGTATCCGCCGCCAGCCGCACGCTCTTGCCCCGATGCAGAACGAATTCGGTCTGTGTGGTCAGCCCGGTCTGGAAGCCCTGCACGGACCCGTCACTGCCCAGCACCGTGACATGCGCATCCGAGAAGAAGGTATTGGCCGGCTCGATGACCCAGGCCCCGGCGGCCGACTGCGGCGCCAGCGAGCGCACCAGCCAGTACTTGCCACCGCGCATGTCCACCTTGCCCAGCTGCGGATGCCGGGCGAGCCACTGCGGCATCTGCGCGAACTGCTGTGGCGCGGCATCCCCCGGGCCGCGGGCATGGACCGTCAGGCTCGACGCCACGTTCGGCGGCGGATCGGAGAACACGTAAGCCAGGCCACCACGACCGTCGCCCGGCGCATCGGTCTGTGCGCCCGCTGAAGGCGCGAGTGCCAGCATCGCCAGCAGCACAGCGACACCGATTCCAAAGGCGTGGTCAAGCGCCTTCAGAAACACAGACCTGAGGCCTGCGCACGAGGACAGGAGGGGCACCAGCAAGTCAGGGACGGGGCAAGGACGTCGACGCGAGGCCGTGCCTGGAACACCTCGGCAGGCCACACTGCAATCAGCGATCGAGCTTAATGGCTGGCGTTGCACTCAGGCGGGCAAAGCGGCTGCGCGGCAACGGTTTCTCCTGAAACCGGGGCGGAAACCACGGTGCGAGTGCTGTGGTGGCAACCGGCGCCGCCGTGCCTTGGCGCCGTTTTGCAATGCGGGATCCGGCAGGCTCAGCGCCTGGCCATCGAGCCCACCGCGCCTGGCGCGACCGGCAGCGTCAAGGTCCTTGGCAGGCTGCCCAGCCTCAAGGACGCCACGAACACCA
>DASSQC010000148.1:0-3899 GCA_035702705.1 Burkholderiaceae bacterium
GCGCCATGGCCGCCATGATCGCGGCCGCGCGCGCCGGCAAGCTCGATGACGCACGCGCGCTCAACAAGCGGCTCATGCCCCTGCACACCAAGCTCTTCACCGAACCCAATCCGATCGCGCCCAAGTGGGCGCTGGCGCGCATGGGCAAGATCGGCCCGGGCATCCGGCTGCCGCTGGTGCCGCTGTCCAAGGCGGCCGAGCCCGTGGTCCTGCAGGCGCTGCAGGACGCTGGCGTGCTCTGAGCGAAGGTACCGGCCGCCCGCCACGGCAGCCGTCAAGCAACACCCCCCGACTGGAACCCGATGAAACCCACGATCAAGATCGCCGCGCTGAGCCTGGCCCTGCTGAGCCTGGCTGGCTGCAGCACGTTCTCCGACAGCGGCGAGAAGCTGGACTACAAGACCAACGTCAAGCGCACGGGCGGGCTCGAGGTTCCCCCGGATCTGACCGCGCTGCAGCGTGACGAGCGCTTCACCGTGCCCCGCGGCACGGCGATCAGTGCCTCGGCGCTGCCGCCCAGCCAGCTGGGTGCGGGCATCGGTGCACGCCCGACCGCAAGTGTGGGCGAGGCCGGCGTGCTGCCCGAGTTCAAGACTGCGCGCATCGAACGTGCCGGCGATCTGCGCTGGCTGTCGGTGAACATGCCGGCCGAGCGCGTGTATCCGATCCTGCGCGAGTTCTGGACCAGTGCGGGCTTCCGCCTGACGACCGACTCCCCGGGCACGGGCGTGCTCGAAACCGACTGGGCCGAGAACCGTGCCAATGTGCCCAAGGACCCGATCCGCAACGTGATCGGTCGCGTGTTCGATGGTCTCTACGACTCCGGCACGCGCGACAAATACCGAGTGCGCGTCGAGCGCCGTGCCGATGGCGGCAGCGAGATCTACGTCTCGCATCGCGGCCTGCAGGAGAGCCAGGTCGGTCGCGACCAGACCAATTACAGCTGGGCGCCGCGTCCGAACGATCCCGAGCTCGAGATCGAGTTCCTGCGCCGCATCCTTCTGCGTCTTGGTGCCGATGAGGCTGGCGCCAGCGCGACGGTTGCTGCCGCCAAGACGGCTGCAGTCGCTGCACCGGCCGCCGCTGCTCGCCTGAATGGCGATGTGCTGACCGTGGCGTTCGACTTCGACCGCACCTGGCGCGAAGTCGGGCTGGTACTCGACCGCAAGGGCTTCACGGTGGAAGACCGCGATCGTTCCAAGGGGCAGTATTTCGTGCGCTACATCGACCCCGAGGCCGAGGCCAAGGGCGCCGGCTTCTTCGCCAAGCTGTTCGGCAAGACCGATCCCTCTCTGGCTGCGCAGCAGTACCGCGTGGGTCTGAAGGCCGATGGCCAGACGACCCAGGTGAGCGTGACGCCGGTGGCCGGGGAGAGCTCTGCAGCCAAGCAGGAGATCGCGCGGCGGATCCTCACGATCCTCTCCGAGGACATCCGCTAGCGTCTGCGCAGCGCAGCGCGGGCCGCTCATGCTGCGCTTCTGCTCACTGGGCTCGGGCAGCGAGGGCAATGCGCTGCTCGTGGAATACGACAGCGGGCTGGGTCTTGCACCCACCCGCATCCTGCTGGATTGCGGGTTCGGCCTGCGGGCGCTGACCGCGCGCCTGGCCGAGCGATCCCTCGCCCCCTCCGATCTGCACGCCATCTTCATCACCCATGAGCATGGCGACCATGTCAGTGGCGCCTACACCGTGGCGCGCCGCATCGCGGCCCCGCTGTTCATGTCGCGCGGGACCTATCTGAGTTCAGGCGGGGAAGGCGAGGGCGTCGAAGCGCGCTTCATCCGGGCGGGCGAAGTGCAGCCGATCGGTGACATTGAGGTCACGCCCTGGGCCGTGCCGCATGACGCCCGCGAGCCGCTGCAATACAGCTTCTCGGCCGGGGGCCGACGTCTGGTGGTGCTGACCGATCTCGGTTCGATCACGCCCGGGGTGCTGCGCATGGTCGGCGGCGCCGACGCACTCGTGCTCGAGTGCAATCACGACGAGACGATGCTGCGTCAATCGGACTATCCGCCCAGCCTGAAGCAGCGCATCCTCGGCGCCTGGGGGCATTTGTCGAATACGCAGGCCGCTGCACTGCTCGCCGAAGCGGATACGCGTTGTCTCAAGGCCGTGCATGCGGCACATCTGTCGCAGTCCAACAACCGCCCCGATCTGGCCCGCGCCGCGCTGGCCACGGCCCTGGGGGCCGACGAAGAAGAGATCGGCATTCTCGCGCAGCACAGCGTCGGGGACTGGATCCCCGCATAGCTCCGGCGCCCCTTCCGGCCTGGTGTGATGCGCAGCGACAGTGAAGGGGGATGTGGCCGGTCAGGCGGCATGTCGGCGCTGAAGATCTCACGGATGTGCCGCGCGCTGGCATCCCGGGCGGGACAGCTTCGAAACGAACGGACTGAAAAGCAAAAGAGCCGGCGAACCGGCTCTTTTGTTGCTGAACCGGAGCAGGCTTGAGGCCCGCTCCAGCGCAAGACACAAGCGAGAATTACTTCTTCTCGGTCGTGGCCTTGGCGGCGTCAACAGCCTTGCCAGCAGCGTCCTTGGCGGCGGTGGCGGCGGCGTCAGCAGCCTTGCCAGCGGCGTCCTTGGCGGCGGTGGCAGCAGCGTCAGCGGCGGTGCCAGCAGCGGCCGGGGCAGCGGCAGCGTCAGCGGGCTTGGCAGCGTCAGCAGCCGGGGCAGGAGCCGGAGCCGGGGCCGGGGCCGGAGCAGCGGCGGGAGCCGGTGCGGGAGCAGGCGCTTCTTCCTTCTTGCCGCAAGCAGCCAGGGCCACAGCCAGCATCGAAGCAACGAGCAGAGACTTGGTCATTGTGTCTTCCTTAAATGCGAGTTGGTAATTACCGGTAATCATCAAACAAGGAGTTGGTCCGACCCCTGCGCCGCACGGCAACGCGCCCCTCGAGGAACTCGATGCTGCATCGCGCAAACCGCAACCTATCCAGCCCTCTAGTATATCGCCAGATCAGGGAACTTTTCCACATGCCCCTTGGCGTGCTAGTGGGAACGTTCCAACACTTGCACGCTGACATGGCCCTGACGCGGCGCGGTCGCAAGGTCTGGTTACAAACCCAGCGGCGACCAGCTCGCCTGCGCGCTGCGGTCCAGCACGCTCACCGTGCTCTCCAGGGCGCTGACCGCGGCGGGGTTGCCCTTGACGCGGCTCAGGCGCCAGCGACCCGGATCGGCCACCTGGGACTGCGGCCAGGGTGCATAGCCCACGACGCGCCGGTCGAAGCTCACGACCTCGAAGCTGCGCGGCAGGTCGCCGGGGACGATCAGGGCCTGCATCTGGTGGGCGTACCAGCGTGCCGCCTCGGCCCAGCGCGGCCAGGCACGCCGCACGGGCTCGACGGACTCGACCATGAGCTTGAGCTGCAGCGGCGGGCAGGCGCGCAGGCGGTCGCGCAGTGCCTGCACCAGCTCGGGGCTGTCCAGGAAGCCATAGCCGGCGGGCGAGTCGATCGAGATCAGGATCTCGCTGCTGGCGCTGTTCAGCGCGTCGCGGAACCAGTTGAGCCAGTCCTGCGCGCTGGGCTGCGCCTTGCCGCTCAGGTGGTGGTCTTGGCGTGGGGTTGAATCCATCCGATCTCCTGCCAGTAGTTGAACTGATCCTGCAGTGCGCCGCTTGCGGCCCGCCATTGCGCGGCGTTGAGCTGCCCGGAATCGGCCAGCTGGCGCAGCAGCTTCGCGTCGCTGCCGGCCACTTCCCAGCTCAGTCCGTTCATGAAGAACCAGCGGCCGCTGTAGCTGGCCACCGTCTGTCTGGCGAGCACCAGGCCCTGCTTGAGGCTGCCGGCTTGCGGGGTGAAGGCCGTGCCGGGCTTGGGTTCGGTCAGTGACTCGCCCAGCCAGAGTACGAGGTCTTCGCGCGTGGGGCGGTGCCGCTCGACGAGCGCCGCCAGATC
>DASSQC010000149.1:0-4475 GCA_035702705.1 Burkholderiaceae bacterium
GGCGCATTCCTGGCGCAGGCGTGCCGCGCCGGCATCATCACGGCCCTGCACGCGGTAGCCGCCCAGGGCATGGACGCTTTGCGGCGTCAGGCCGACGTGGGCGCAGACCGGAATGCCGCGCGCCACCAGAAACTCCACCACGGGTGCCGTCCAGCCACCGCCCTCGAGCTTGACCATCTGGGCGCCGGCCTGCATCAGTGCGCAGGATGAACGGTAGGCCTGCTGCAGATCTTCGTGGTAGCTGCCGTAGGGCAGGTCACCGATCAGCCAGGCTGTGCGATTGGCGCGGGCCACGCACTGCACGTGATAGGCCATGTGCTCAAGTGTGACCGGCAGCGTGGACGTATGGCCCTGCAACACCATGCCGAGCGAATCGCCGACCAGAATGCAGTCCACCCCGCAGTCGTCCAGCACCTTGCCGAATGTGGCGTCGTAGCCGGTGAGCATGGCGATCTTCTCGCCCGAGGCATGCATCTCGCGCAGCTTCAGGAGCGTGACTGGCTTGCGCGCGGCGGGCGTGGCGGCTTGGGCAGGAGAGTTTTGTGCGCTCATGTTCTTCGTGGGCTCGATGACGAAATGATCTCGGCGCTGCGCGCCTCATGACGGAATGACCGCAAGCGTAGTCGGTGGTTCGGCCAAGCGCGTCCAGTGTGGGGAGTGGTTTCCCGAGACTGCCGCAGAACGTCGAAGTACGGCAATCCAGTCAGACTATGGATACAGCTGACCTTCAGCGCTGCCAAGCTCCCTTTCCCCCCTTAGGGAGGGGGGACGCAAGGGGGGAGGGGCCACAAAGCTGCCGGAGGCTGGACCGTATGCGCCTGTCAGCCGAAACCCAAGAACTACGTGTGCCTGAACTCACACAGGTGAGTAGGACAGCCGAACATAGACCGGCGCATACGGTTCAGCCTGCGTGATCTCGATCAGGTTTTCCTTGGCCAGCTCCAGCAGGGCGATGAAGTGCACCACCACCACCTGCAGGCCCTTGGCGACCACCTGATTGGCCTCGAAGAGATCGGTGAACTCCACAAACTTCACGCTCTGCAGGCGCTTGAGGATCTGGCTCATGTGCTCGCGCACCGAGAGTTCCTCGCGTGTGATCTTGTGGTGCTGGTTCAGGCGGGCGCGCTTCACGATCTCGGCCCAGGCGCCCACGATGTCGGGCAGGCCGACCTCCGGGTGGCGCGGCGTGAGGCGCTCTTCCACAAACACCGCGGTGGCGAAGAAATCCCGGCCCTTCTGGGGCATGGCATCGAGCAGGCTGGCGCCGGTCTTGATGCGTTCGTACTCCAGCAGGCGGCGCACCAGTTCGGCGCGCGGATCCTCGGCCTCGGTGCCGTCGTCTTTTTTCTGCACCGGCAGCAGCATGCGGCTCTTGATCTCGATGAGCATGGCGGCCATGAGCAGATACTCGGCGGCCAGTTCGAGATTGCGCACGCGAATCTCGTCCACGTACTTCAGGTACTGCGCCGTGACCTGCGCCATCGGGATGTCGAGCACATTGAAGTTCTGCTTGCGGATCAGATACAGCAGCAGGTCCAGCGGGCCTTCAAAGGCTTCGAGAAAGACCTCCAGCGCCTCGGGCGGGATGTAGAGGTCATTGGGCAGGTTGAACAGGGGCTCGCCGTACAGGCGCGCCACGGCGAGCGTGTCCACCACCTCCGGCGGGGAGGGCGGTTGCGGCTCGTCGATGATGACTTGGTCGGTGGACAAGCGGACTACTTCTTGTCGGAAGAATCGCTGCTGGTGCCGTAGACGTAGGCCTTCTGCGGCACGCGGGCGGCCTGCGCGGCACGCGCGAAGTCGCGGTCGATCTCCTTGTCCCAGAGCAGGGCGCGGCCCTGGCGCTGGCGCTCCTCAAGGCCCGGGCGCTCCTCGCGCAGCTTCTTGATGAACTGGGTGATGTCGGATTCGTAGATGGCCATGGATGTCTTTGGACTTGTGGGCGGGCATGAAACCGCCGAAGCGTTGGATTTTACGTAGGTGCGACAGATGCACTGGCGGCAACCAGCGCGGCTTCCAGGCTGGGGTGGAGATTCTCCGCACCCAGCACGGCGGCAAAGCCGCTGCGATCGATCAGCCCGGCAGGCTGGTCGATCGCGCCGGCCAGGATCATGCGCCCGCCCGCCTTGACGCAGCTGGTGTGCAGCTGCTGCAGCGCCTCCAGGCCGCTGGTGTCCATATAAAGCACGTTCTTCAGGTCAAGTACCAGCACGCGTGCCGGCAACTGATCGGCCAGACGTTCAAGGTGGTGCACGGCGCCGAAGAACAGTGCGCCATGCAGGCGCCATGCGCCAATGCCCTGTTGCGGCTCGGCCAGAACGGGGTAGACCTTGGGCGATGCCGGCTCCAGGCGGGTCAGACTGGAGATGCGGTAGATGAAGGTGACGCAGGCGATCAGCAGGCCGACCTCCACAGCCACGGTGAGATCCACCACCACGGTGAGCAGAAAGGTGCCCAGCAGGCTGGCGCGATAGGGCCAGCGGAACTGCGGCAGGCGCGCGAATTCGCGCCACTCGCCCATGTTCCAGGCCACGTACATGAGGATGCCGGCCAGCGCCGCCAGCGGAACCTTGCTGGCCAGCGGTGCGGCCACCAGGATGACCACCAGGAGCGTGAGTGCATGAACGATGCCGGAGATTGGCGTCGCCGCTCCGCTCTTCACATTGGTCACGGTGCGGGCAATCGTCCCGGTGGCGGGCATGCCGCCGAAGAAGGGCGTGACGAAGTTGGCAATGCCCTGCGCCATGAGCTCCTGGTTGGGGTTGTGTCGGTCGCCGGTCATGCTGTCGGCCACGCGGGCGCAGAGCAGGCTCTCGATCGCACCGAGCAGGGCAATCGTCACGGTCGGGATGAACAGCTGCTTGACGCTGACCCAGGTGAATTCGGGCAGGGCAAAGGCGGGCAGGGCGCGGGGAATCTCGCCGAACTTGCTGCCGATGGTCTCCACCGGCCATTGCAGCCAGGCCACCAGCGCGGTGGCGGCCATCAGCGCAATGATGGTGCCCGGGATCCGGTTGAGGCGGGCGCGCTGGACGCCAGCCACCTTCCAGCCGGGCAGTGCCATGCTCCACAGCACCACCACACAGAGCGAGCCCGCGGCCACGGCCACGGCATGGGGGTTGATGCTGCCCAGATGCTCGGCCAGCGTGCGCAGCTGCGCCAGAAAGTCGGCCGGCATGCGCTCGACCTTCAGGCCCAGAAAGTCCTTGAGCTGGGACAGCGCAATCAGCACTGCAATGCCGTTGGTGAAACCGATGACCACCGACACCGGGATGAAGCGCACCAGTCCGCCCAGGCGCAGGGCGCCCAGGGCAAACAGCAGCACCCCGGCCAGCGCGGTGGCGATGATGAGGTTGGCCACGCCGTAGCGCTCGACGATGCCGAACACGATGACGATGTAGGCCCCCGCCGGCCCGCCGATCTGCAACCGGCAGCCGCCCAGCGCGCTGATCAGGAAGCCGGCGATGATTGCGGTGAAGATGCCCGCCTGAGGCGGCAGGCCGCTGGCAATGGCAAAGGCCATGGCCAGGGGCAGCGCCACCACGCCCACCGTGATGCCGGCGGCTACATCGCGCGCCAGCAAACCGCGGTGGTAGCCGCGCAGAGCGTCAAGCAGGACCGGCCGGAACTGCAGGGCGGCCGCCAGGCGGCGCGCGCCCCGGGGTGCGGAATCAGCCAATCAGTACGCCCTCCCAAGCGCGGCAGATCACCGGCCGATTATGCCGAGCCGCGGCTTGCGCCTGATCAAGCGCAGGCGCAATCGCCCGGACTTCAGATGCGAGATTGGCTCTGGATGCGCCTCTTCAGGCCAAATGGGCTGGAAAGCCGCACCAGACAAGCGAGAAGCCTGCCTCATCCAGCACTTTGCGCCGGCTTCGCTTGCCCTCAAAGCACCGCGCCAGGCGTTTGCGGGCCGCCCGGGCTCAGCCCGCCAGCGCCAGCAGCAGCGGCGTGCCGAGGGCGGCGATCGCCGTGGACAGCAGCATCGCGCCAGCCACCACGGGCTGCTGGGTATTGAATTGCCGCGCCATGATGTAGACATTCACGCCGGTGGCCATCGCGGCCGTCAGGATGACTGCGAGCGTCTCGGTGCGCGGCAGGCCGACCAGCACCGCCAGCAGCCAGACCAGCAGGGGCTGCACCGCGGTCTTGATGAGCGCAATCGCCAGGCTCTGGCGCCAGGCATCGCCCAGCCTGTAGCGTGCCAGACCCAGGCCCAGCACCAGCAGGGCGACCGGAGCGGCGGCCTTGCCCAGCCAGCTCAGCGGCACATCGAGCCAGGGCGGCAGGCGCCCCAGCGTGGCGCCATACAGGGTGCCCAGCAGGATGCCCGCCACGATCGGGTTGGTGAGCACACCCACGGTGGTCTTGCCCAGGCCGGCCAGCGACAAGGCACCGTGCTTGCCCCATTCGATCGAGACCGTCACCAGCGTCCACAGGATCAGCGCGTTGAAGACGATGATCAGCGCCACGGA
>DASSQC010000150.1:0-5949 GCA_035702705.1 Burkholderiaceae bacterium
CCATCCAGGGCCTGGCCGGCGCCTATGTGACGCAGATCCGCGGCAGCTACAGCGGCATCATGGGTCTGCCGCTCGCGCAGACCGCTGCGCTGCTCAAGATCTGACTGACCGATTTCGTTGCATTTTTCAGATCGAGATTGCCCTTATCCGCGCATCCCGCGGACTTTTGGGCGTTTTTTCGGCTTCCCGATTGGATAGCCGAATTTGAATGAATCAAGCGCTGTCGCGGCGCTCTGGGCACGCCCTCGCAACACGTCACACACCGGCGCAGCCCCACCCGCTCTGCTGCGCTGCGTGCTTGAGGCACCCTGCGCTGCCGCTACATTCGGCCCATGCTGGAAGACATCATCATCACCCACAGCGACCACGAAACCCGTGTCGCCGTGGTCTCGCAGGGCGCCGTGCAGGAGCTGCACGTTGAGCGCACCAGTGTGCAGGGCTGGGTGGGCAACATCTATCTGGGCAAGGTGGCCCGCGTGCTGCCGGGCATGCAGAGCGCCTTCGTGAACATCGGCCTGGAGCGCGCTGCGTTCCTGCACGTGGCTGACATGTGGGAGCACCGCGGCGACGCCCGCAAGGGCCAGAACAGCCCGCCCCCGGCCATCGAGCGCCTGCTCTTCGAAGGCCAGCCGATCATGGTGCAGGTGATCAAGGACCCGATCGGCACCAAGGGCGCGCGCCTGTCCACGCACATCAGTCTGGCGGGCCGGATGCTGGTGTATCTGCCGCAGGAAAGCCACATCGGTGTCAGCCAGAAGATCGAGGGCGGCGTGGATCGGGAGCAGCTCAAGACGCGGCTGAGTGCCGCCATGCCCGAGGGCATGCAGGGCGGCTTCATCATCCGCACCCAGGCCGAGGATGCGACCGAGGAGGAACTCGCGCAGGACGTGAACTACCTGCGCGAGACCTGGAAGAGCATCTGCGAGCGCAGCGGCACGCAGCCCGCGCCCAGCCTGCTGCACAAGGATCTTTCGCTGGCCGAGCGCGTGCTGCGCGACATGACCCACGACGGCACGCACCACATCAAGGTGGACGACGCCGCGCTGCACCAGCAGCTGCACCAGTTCGCGCAGCGCTATACGCCTGGCGTGGTCGGCAAGCTTTCGCACTACACCGGCGAGCGCCACCTGTTCGATCTGCATCATGTGGACGACGAGATCGGCCGGGCCCTGGCACGTCGTGTGGATCTGAAGAACGGCGGCTATCTGATCTTCGACCAGACCGAGGCCATGTGCACGATCGACGTGAACACCGGCGGCTATGTCGGCTCACGCAATTTCGAAGACACCATCTTCCGCACCAACCTGGAGGCGGCGCTGGTCATTGCGCGGCATCTGCGCCTGCGCAACCTCGGCGGCATCATCCTGATCGACTTCATCGACATGCACGAGGCTGGCCACCGCCAGCAGGTGCTCGATGAACTCAAGCGGGCCCTGGCACGCGACCGCGTGCGCACCAGTGTGTCGGGCTTCACCTCGCTGGGTCTGGTGGAAATGACCCGCAAGCGCACGCGAGAAAGCCTGGAGCACGTGCTTTGCGAACCCTGCGCCGTGTGCGAGGGCCGCGGCTACGTCAAGACCCCGCAGACCGTGTGCTACGCCATCCTGCGCGAGGTGGAGCGCGAGGCGCGGCAGTTCAATCCGCGCGAGTTCCGCATCGTCGCCAGCCAGCCCGTGGTCGACCGCTTTCTCGAAGAGGAAAGCCCCTACCTGGCCGCGCTGGAAGAGCGCATCGGCAAGCCGATCTCCCTGACCGTGGAGACCAGCTTCCCCCAGGAGCACTACGACATCGTGCTGATGTAGCGGGCGGCTGCTCAGGCACCGGCCAAGCGCACACGCACGCCGTCGCCCACGGCCGCGGGCGGATAGACGATGACCGGTGTGCCCGGCGCGAGCCCCGGGCCGATCATGGCCTGCGTGGCGTTGCGGGCCAGCACCTGCACCGGGCGCAGCGCGGCGCGCCGGCCTTCGAGCACGAAGACGGCATGGCCCTCGCCGCCGGGGCGCGGGAACACGGCGCTGGCGGGCACCTGCAGTGCGCGCGGCTCGCTGCGCATGACGATCCGCACCCGGACCCTGTAACCGTCGCCCAGCGCGCGCCACTGGTCCGGCGGGCTGGTGATCTGGATGTGCGCGTTCACGCGCTGCTCCTCCACACCCAGGGCCGACACCTTGGTGAAGGCCGCCGGCTCGATGCGCTGCAGTCGCCCGGCCAGCTCACCGGCCCCACCCCACTGATCGATGCGCACCGGGCTGCCCGGCCGGGCCTGCAGGGCGTCGGTGGTGAGCAGCTCGGCCACCACTTCAAGCTGTGTGGTGTCGCCGATCTCGATCAGCGGTGTACCCAGCGGGACGGTGGCCTCGCTGGTGGTATGGACCTTGAGCACCGTGCCGGACACCGGCGACTGGATCACGAAGCCGTTGCGGCCGGACTCGCCACGCACCGCGCCCAGTGCCGCACGGGCCAGATCGAGCCCGAAGCGCGCGGCCCGCTCGCCTTCGAGCGCCGCACGCAGCTCCTTGTCGGCGGCCTCGGCGGCCAGCCGGTCGCCATCGATCTTGGTCGGTGCCACGAAGCCCTGCTGGGCCAGCTGCTCGGTGCGGCGCAGCTCGTGCTGTGCCTGAAGCAGCGCCACCCTGGCCGCCTCGGCGCGGTTGCGGGCCTGCTGCAGACCGGCCTGGGCCACGCCCACGCGCGAGGTCTGCTCCTGCAGGCTGCGCTCATCAAGCAGCGGACTGAGCACCGGCATCAGCACGGCCAGGCGATCGCCGATCTTGACCGGGTCGCCCTCGCGCAGGCCGATGCGCTGCAGGCGGGCGGCCAGCGGCGCGGAGATCACGTAGCGCGGGTCCAGATGCGTGCGCGCGTCCTCGTCGATCGTCAGCTCGAAGGGGGCCTCCGTGACCTGGGCGGTCTCCACCAGCACCGGCGATGGCATGAAGGCCCACGCGAGCAGCAGCACCAGCGCACCCGCGGCTGCTCCGATCATCCAGCGCGTCTTGACTTGCATCTGCACTCACTCCCGTGTCTTCAAGGCCGCCACCATGTCGAGCCGATTGATCCGGCGCTGCACCACCATGGCGCTGGCCAGTCCGGCCAGGGTCACGGTCAGCGCGGCCCATGCATAGGTGCGCGCCTGGATGACGACCGGAAAGTAGAAGGCGTCGCTCTTGAGCGCCTCGGTCAGCGCATGCACGAGGCCCAGGCCGAGCCACATGCCGACCGGCAGCGCCAGCGCGATGATCAGGGCCAGCTCGCCGAGCAGCAGGGCCGAGACCTCGGCGCGGCTGAAACCCAGCACCCGCAGGCTGGCCAGCTCCCAGGTCCGTTCGGCCAGGGCAATCCGCGCGTTGTTGTAGACCACGCCCACGGCAATCACCACCGCAAACACGGTCAGCACCGTGCTGATCACCCGGATGTTGCGTGCCGAGAGCTCCTGCATGTTGCGCAGCATCGTCGCCTTGCTGAACGCCCCGGCCACCAGGGGCATCTCGCGGGTGGCCTCGAGCACCTCGTCCTCGCGCCCGCGCTCCAGGGAGAGCACGAAGCCGGTGGAGAGATCGCCGTCGCCGACGGCGCGGTTCAGCGCCCGGCGCTCCATGTAGGCATTCAGGCCCATGGTCTCGCGGACGGTGCCCACCACCGGAATCTGTACCGTGCGCATGTCCCCTTCGAGGACTTCGACGCGCACCATGTCGCCCGGGCGCAGGCCGAGCTTGGTCGCCAGGCGATCCGTGAGCAGCAGGCCGCCCTCGTCCGGATTCACCGGACGATTGTCGGCATCGATGATCCGCATCTGGTCGGGCTGCGCATCGAGCCCCCGGATCTGCGTGCGCTCGCGCCGATGGCCATGCACCAGGGTCACCGGCACATAGCGCGAGGCTTCGACCGCCCGGACGCCCGGCAGACGGCCCAGCAGCAGCCGTGCATGGTCCTGCACCGGTTCCAGGGTCCAGACGGCGATGTCGTTGCGCATGACCCGGTTGAACTGGCCGTCGACGATGTAGTCGATCGCGTCGCGAAAGAAGTTGCCCAGGATCACGATGGCCACGGCCGCCGCCACGCCCGCCACGCTCAGGCTGCTGCGCAGCGGGCGGCGCTCGATGTTGCGCAGGATCATGCGCAAGGCCGTGCCCATGCGCACCAGGCCCGCACGCTCGAGCAGAGTGGGCCGATAGCGGCCGGGCGCCGGCGGCCGCATGGCCTCGGCCGGCGCCAGGCGCACGGTGGCGGCGATGGCATTGAGCGTGCCCAGCAGCGCGGTGGCGGCCGTGACCGACAGCGCAAGCAGCATCAGGCGCGCGCTCAGCACATGCGTGAGCTCCGGAAAGCGGAAGAAGTCCTGGTACAGGCCCACGAGCATGGTGCCAAGCACCTTGCCGGCGATCAGCCCGAGCACCATGCCCAGCAGCACGATCACCCCGACGAGCTTGAGGTAGTGCAATGCGATGGTCTGGTTCGGATAGCCCAGGGCCTTGAGCGCGGCGATCTGCTCGCGCTGGGTCGACACCAGACGCATGATCACGACGTGCAGCAGGAAGGCGGCAACCGCCATGAAGATGGCCGGCAGAAAGCGCCCCAGGGTCTGCTGCTCCTTGATCTCGTTGTCCAGCATGGCATGCGAGGTCTGGTCATGCCGCCCGTAGACGCTGCGTGCGCCGAAGCGCTCGAGCTGGCGCTGCAGCTCGTCGATGACCGCCTGCTCACCTGCGCCGGGCGCCAGCCGGATGGCGACGCGGTTGAAGCTCGCCTGCATGTCATAGGATGCCGCCAGCGCATCCGCATCGACCCAGAACACACCGAAGCCCCGCTGGTCCGGCATGCCCCACAGACCCGCAAAGATGTATTCCGGCGACAGCGCAATGCCCGACACCACCAGGCTGCGCTGCCGGCCATTGATCAGTGCGCTGACCAGGGCGCCGGACTTCAGACCATGCGCCTTGGCAAACACCTCGGAGACCCAGACCGGCAGCGCACCATCACTGCGTGCACGGCCGGGTGAATTCGCGCCCGGCTCGGCGGCCGCACCGCTGCGCAGGGTGAGCCGATTCAGGCGCAGGGGTCGGTTGGCATCCAGGCCGATCAGGTGGCCGACGATCGGGTCGCTGCGTCCGGGCAGGCTCACGCGCACATCGAACTCCACGCTGACCTGCACCTCGGCCACCCCCGGAATCTGCTGCAGGCCGGCCACGGCCGACATCGGCGCGCGCCGCAGCACCGCAAAGACATCGGCAAACCGGGCCTGCTGGTAGAAGCGCTCGCGCGACTGCTCGAGCGAGTCCACCGCCGACAGCGTGGTCACGAAGCCGGCCACTCCGCTGGCCACCACCAGCGCAATGGTCAGCGCCTGGCTCCACAGGGCGCGCAGATCGCGCAGCAGCTTGCGGTCCAGCGCCGCCAGGCGGAGCATCACCATGAAAGCTCCGAGGGCGAGAGCCTGCGGGCGTTGTGCTCGATGCGCTGGATCCGCCCACCGCTCAGGTAGATCACGCGGTCGGCCATGCCGGCAATGGCGGCGTTGTGGGTGATGACGACCACCGTGGTCCCCAGCGAGCGGTTGATGCCCTCGATCACCTCGAGCACAAGCTTGCCTGTCGCATAGTCGAGCGCGCCGGTGGGTTCGTCACAAAGCAGCACGTCGGGCCGCTTGACGATCGCCCTCGCGATCGCCACGCGCTGCTGCTCGCCGCCGGAGAGCTGCGCCGGGAAGTGATCGCGCCGCGCGGTGAGCCCGACCAGATCGATCGCCTCGTCGGCATCCATGGGCTGCGCGACGATGTCCGTGACCAGCTGCACGTTCTCGCGCACCGTCAGGCTCGGAATGAGGTTGTAGAACTGGAACACGAAGCCCACATGCTCGCGCCGGTAGCGTGTGAGTTCGGCCTCGGTGGCTCCAGTCAGCGCATGGTCGCGGAAGCGCACTTCGCCGCTGCTGGGTGCGTCCAGCCC
>DASSQC010000151.1:0-5645 GCA_035702705.1 Burkholderiaceae bacterium
CCCTGATCGACCTGGACGGCACCGAGAACAAGAGCCGCCTCGGCGCCAATGCCATGCTGGCCGTGAGCATGGCTGCCGCCCGTGCCGCAGCCGACGACGCCGGCCAGCCTCTGTACCGCTACTTCGGTGGCACGGCGGCACATCACATGCCGGTGCCGATGATGAACGTCATCAACGGCGGCGCGCACGCCAACAACACGCTCGACCTGCAGGAGTTCATGATCCTGCCCGTGGGTGCCCGGAACTTCCGCGAGAGCCTGCGCATGGGTGCCGAGGTCTTCCACGCGCTCAAGAAGCTCATCGGCGATGCCGGCATGAGCACCGCCGTGGGCGACGAGGGCGGTTTCGCCCCGAACGTGGCCAACCACGAGGCAGCCATCAAGCTCATCATGCAGGCCATCGAGAAGGCCGGCTACGAGCCGGGCACGCAGATCGCCCTGGGCCTGGACTGCGCGGCCAGCGAGTTCTATCACGACGGCAAGTATGTGCTTGAAGGTGAGGGCGGCCTGAAGCTGTCCTCGCAGGACTTCGCCCACCTGCTGGCCACCTGGGTGGACAAGTATCCGATCATCAGCATCGAGGACGGCATGCATGAAGGCGACTGGGACGGCTGGGCCCAGCTCACCGCACTGCTGGGCAAGAAGGTGCAGCTCGTCGGCGACGACCTCTTCGTCACCAACACCAAGAACCTGAAGCAGGGCATCGAGCGCGGCATTGCCAACTCGATCCTTATCAAGATCAATCAGATCGGCACCCTGACCGAGACCTTTGCCGCCATCGAGATGGCCAAGCGCGCCGGCTACACCGCCGTCATCAGCCACCGCTCCGGCGAGACCGAGGACAGCACGATTGCCGACATCGCCGTGGGTACCAACGCCGGCCAGATCAAGACCGGCTCCATGAGCCGCAGTGATCGCATGGCCAAGTACAACCAGCTGCTGCGCATCGAGGAAGACCTCGGCGACGTCGCGCTGTACCCCGGGCGCGACGCCTTCTACAACCTGCGCTGAGCACGCAACCGGGCCTTGTGCTGAATGAACCGCAGCCGAATCGTCACCGTGGCACTGCTGGCAGCCGTCGTGCTGCTGCAGTGGCCGGTGTGGTTCGGCAAAGGCGGCTGGTTCAAGGTCTGGGAGCGCGAGGGCGAGCTGGCCAAGCGCGAGCAAGCCAACGCCGAGCGGCGGCTGCGCAATGCCGCCATCGAGGCCGATGTGCGCGACCTGCAGACCGGGACCGGCGCCATCGAGGAACGTGCGCGGCAGGAGCTGGGCATGGTGCGCCAGGGCGAGGTGTATGTGCAGATTCTCGAGGGCGCCACGCCGATCCCGGCCGTCAAGCCGGCCCCTGCGCCTGCCGGCAAGCCTGGCAGCGCCCTTGGCGCCAGCAACGGCGCAAATCCGCCAACCCCCGCTCCTGCACGCTGAGGGATGCGGCTACTGCTGTGCGGCCGATGAGCCGGCGGCCGGCGCGACCGGCTTGGGCGCCGCGCTCTGATGGGCAGCCGGCAATGCGGGCGCGGTCAGGCTGAACTGCAGCGAGGCGCGCGGATCAACCGCGTCGCCAGCCACACGGTTCTTGCCCGCCGCCTTGGCGCGCGCCAGCATTTCTTCGCAGCGGCGCAGCACCTGCTCGAGCGGGTCTTCCTGGGCGCAGATCCGGAAACCCGCAGACAGGGTGATCGGGGCCGGCAGCTCCGAGAACGGCACCGGCCGACTCACGCGTTCGATCACGGCCTGGGCGCGGTCCGGGACCATGCGCGCGATCACCATGAACTGCTCACCCTCGAATCGGGCCAGGAAGTCGCCCTCGCGCAGGCGTTCGCTCAGGGCCACAGCAACGTGCTTGATGACGCGGTCACCGAAGTTGTGGCCGTGCGCGATGTTGATGCGCTTGAAGTTGTCCATGTCCACGATGGCCACCACCAGCGCCGTGCCCGGCAGGTGGTCGCGGCGGTCGGCCAGCTCGTTCTGCAGCTTGCGCAGTGCGCTGCGCCGGTTCGGCAGTTCGGTGAGCTCGTCGAAGCTGCCGTCGGCCCGGAGCTGCTCGCGGCGCCGCTTGAGATCGGCCACGATGCTGTCGACCTCACGTGCCAGCAGGCCGACTTCATCGTGATAGTGGCGCGGCAGCGGAATGTGCTCGCCGAAGGTCACGAAGCGCTGCAGGGTATTGGAGGTCGCCAGCACGAGCCGCAGCATGCTGCGCACGGCCCACAGGCCGATGACCATGGCCAGCACAGAGCCCAGTCCCGCCACGACGGCCAGACCGAACGGGCTGATGCTTGGCCAAACCAGCAGCGCGAGCCAGACGATTGCCGCCGGCAAGGCGCACACGGCCAGGACCAACAGGAAAGCCTTGCCCTGAAAACCGGAAACAAGATTGATGCGGACCAAGAAGTCGTACAGACCTGTCATCCGTTCCCCTGACCAGACGCGTCCGCAGCACGGTGGAGCGCGAATGCTCCCTCCAGCGGAGTGTTGACGATTTTGAAACAATAACGCCGCCGCGGGCAAGCTCATCCGGCGAACAAGCGGGCGTTTCGAGCGCAAACGCCACAGTCTGGCATTTGCGCTTTGCAGGCGCCTTACACCGGTGGCTACCCGCGCATGCGGGATGTCGTCTTTGGCCGAACCGCAAGGGTTGGCCCCTGGGTGCGTGTCAGCTGCTGCGCTAGTGCAGCGCGCCTCCGGGTTCGGCATCTGTGCCGCCGCGTACAGCCAGTGCGGCGTCCACTGCATCGAATTCGTAGCGGGTGTCGCAGTACTCGCAGTTCACGCTGACCTTGCCCTGCTCGGCCAGAATGGACTCGATCTCAACGCTGCCGAGCATCCGCAGCACGCCGGCCACCTTCTCGCGCGAGCAACTGCACGAGAAGCGCACAGGTTGCTCGGCCTTCACGTCCAGCGGTTCCTCCCAGAACAGGCGGCGCACGACCTCCTGTGCAGGCAGGCTGAGCAGTTCCTCGCGCTTGATGGTGGCGGCCAGATGCCGCGCGCGGTCCCAGGCATCGGTATCCGTGACTTCCTTGCCGCCTTCGGCAGGCATGCGCTGCACCAGCAGGCCGGCGGCGCATTGCTCGTTGGCCGCCAGGTGCACGAGTGTGGGCAACTGCTCGCTGCTGGCGAAGTAGTAGTCCAGGCTCTCGGCCAAAGTGTTACCCACCAGCGGAACGATGCCGGTGTAGGCCTGCTGACCCGGCAGCTTGTCCTTGGGGTCGAGCACGATCACGAAGCGCCCCTGGCCCTGGGCATTGACCAGATCGCGGAAGCTTGCCTGATCACTGATGGCGGCGTCGGCATTGAGCTTGATGGCCGCACGCACGCCGAAGCCGGCTGCGCACTCCACCACCGCCAGTCGCACCGGGCCGTCGCCCTGGATCTGCAGCACCAGCGAGCCGTTGAACTTCAGCGTGGCGGCAAGCAGGGTGCTGGCTGCGACCAGCTCGCCCAGCATGGCATTCACGGCTGGCGGCAGGCTGCGGTGCTGATTCAGTGTGCGCCAGGTGTCGGTCAGTGATACAGCCTCGATGCGTACCGCACCGTCGCCCATGAGGAACTTCAGGACCTGGTCACTCATGGGGGCCGTCCAGTCGGGTCAGACCGGTCTTGAAGCGCTTGGCGCGCGCCACGTAGTTGGCGGCATTGCCGTGCATCTTGGCGATGTCCAGCTCGCTCAGGGAACGCACGGCCTTGGCCGGTGCGCCGATGATCAGCGAGCCATCAGGAAACACCTTGCCCTCGGTGACTAGTGCACCCGCGCCGACCAGACAGTTGCGGCCGATCTTCGCACCGTTGAGTACCACCGCCTGGATGCCGATCAGGCTGCCTTCGCCCACCGTGCAGCCATGCAGCATGGCCTGATGGCCGATTGTCACATTGGCGCCGACCGTGAGCGGAAACCCGGGGTCGGTGTGCAGCACGGCGCCTTCCTGCACGTTGCTGCCGGCGCCGATGTCGATCAGCTCGTTGTCACCGCGGATCACCGCGCCCGACCAGACCGAGCTGTCGGCCTGCAGGCGCACCTTGCCAATCACGGTGGCGTTGTCGAACACGAAGGCGCTCTCGGCAATCTCTGGCCGGTGCTCCTCGAACTGGTAGATGGGCATGGGGGAGAATCTCTGGGTGCTTGGGCTGTGCGGCAGGGGGGCACAGCACGCTCATGAACAGGCTGGATGGCTGATTTTAGGCAGTGGGCCCATCCCCGCCCGGCGCTATCTTGCGAGCCTGCAGCCACGCCGAATGCCCGAGCCCGCCATGAGCAAGGAAAGCTACGACGCCGTGCCCTATCCCACGGGGTCCATCCAGTACACCCAGCCCGAGCGCCTGGCCGGGGCCCTCGCATGGGCCGGCTGGGCGGCACCGCCCCTTGAACGCGCGCGCGTGCTTGAGATCGGCTGCGCCACAGGCGGCAACCTGGTGCCTCTGGCCGTGCGCCACCCCGACTGGGACTGCGTCGGCATCGACTACTCGCCGGTGCAGATCCAGGCTGCCAGCGCGCTGGCGCAGCGCATGGGCGTGTCGAATGTGCGCTTCGTGGCCGCGAGCGTCGAGGCCATCACGCCCGATTGGGGGCAGTTCGACTACATCCTGACGCACGGCGTGTATTCGTGGGTGCCGGAGCCGGTGCAGGCCGCCATCCTGCGTGTGAGCGCGGAAAACCTCGCGCCGCAGGGCGTGGCCTATGTCAGCTTCAACACGCTGCCTGGCTGGCACTGGCGCGGCGTGATCCGAGACTTCCTGCTGCAGTTCACGCCGTCGGCGCTGGCCGGCGCGGCGAAGGTGGCTCACGCGCTGAAGCTGCTGCAGGCCCTTCAGACCGCGACGCCTGAGGACTCACCCATGGGGCGCCTGCTCAAGCGCGAGGTACCCGCGCTCCTGCAGGCGCACCCCAGCTACATCCTCCACGAGTTCTACGAGAGCGACAACCGGCCGCTGCACCTGTCGGAGTTCATGCACCGCGCTCAGCGTGCCGGCTTGCAGCGCGCGGCGGATGTGGCCGAACCCGACGTTGACGGTCTGCTGCTCAGCGAGGCTGCCGCTGCATTGATGGATTCGGTTGCTGCAGCAGACGTCCCGGCCGCATCAGGCGTCGGTTCGGGCGGCGCCGCTGCGGCACTGCAGATGCGCGACTACCTGCAGGGCGAGTCCTTCCATCGTGCGCTGCTGGTGCATGCCAGCCGTCAGCCCGAGCGGGGACGCGCTGCAGATCTGCGCGAGCGCCTCGCCGGTCTGGGGCTGGCCGGCCAATTCCTGCCGCACCCCAATCCCAAGGCGCCGCCGGGTGCGCTGCTGTGCCGGCTGTCCGACCACGCCCTGGCCGCGCCCACCGTCGCGCAACGCCCGCTGATCGAGGCCCTGCAGGCCGCCTGGCCGGGCGCGATCGCGGCCGATACGCTGCTGGCGCCCGGCCCGGACCAGGCCGAGCGCGACCCCTTTCTGCGTGCGCTGATCGCCGACGGCGCGGTCCGCGTCCTGGGCGCGCCTGCAGCACTGCGTGGCGACCCGGCTGCGCCGCACCCGCAGATCGACCGGTGCTGCCGCCTGCAGCTTGCCGCCGGGCTGGACACCGTGACCACACTGGCGCACGAGACCTTCCGGCCCGACGCCATGCAGGCTCAGATCATGCGGCTGGCCGACGGCACACGCAGC
>DASSQC010000152.1:0-2420 GCA_035702705.1 Burkholderiaceae bacterium
TCAAGCGGTGAACTGTGCAGGGGAATCTCGAGCCACTGCTGCAGCAGCGCCGCCACCAGCGGCACGAACTGGCCGTTGATGAAAGGCAGCGCACTGGGGTGCAGCTGACTCACGAGCCACAGCGCGACCAGGATCACCAGCACGCCCGGGCGCGCGACGAAGGATTCGCGCTGCCAGCTGGATGCAGCCGGCGAATTGAGCCAGGCGCGCGCCATGGGCAGGGCGATCAGGGCGCCGGCAAAGGTGCCCGTGCTGTTGGCCAGCCAGTCGGTCCAGGTCGCATAGCGCATGGGCAGGTAGGTCTGCGTGGCTTCCATCGCGAAGCTCAGCAGCACGCCGGGCAGCAGGGCAAGCAGCAGGGTCAGCGCCCGGTGCCGCTGCCCGGGCTGGGCAAACACCGCCAGAAAGCCGAAGGGGATGTAGGCCAGCACGTTGGCGACCAGATCGAACTGCGTGAGGTAGCGCGGCCGCGGATCGGCCAGGAAGGCCCAGAAGGGCACGCCGGGGTCGCGCCAGCCGGCAAACGGATGCAGGCTCGCCAGCACGGCAAGCAGCGCATAGGCGGCCAGCGCCCAGCGCGCGATCTGGGCGGTGGTATCGGTGCCGGCGGCGAGCCGGACGCGGCTCAACCCCCGGCTGGCAGGCAGGCGATTGGACATGGAGGAATACGGGCCGCCGTCTTGTGCAGCCCGGACACACGGTCATCAGTCAGCCCAGCGGGCCAGCTGGATCAGACCGCCAAAGTGTAGGAGGCCGGCGCGATCTGCCCGGTGCCTGATCGGGGCTCGCCGATAATCCGGTGCGATCGGCCTCAAGGGCCTACGCCTCTCGGATCTCCTGCATGCACTTCCAGTTTGACAGCGCCAGCCTGATGGCCCGCCTGCGGCTTGCGCCGCATGTGCGCATGGACCTGAGCTGCGTGGCGCAGACGGAATCGACCAATGCCGACCTGCTGGCGCGTGCACGCGAGGGCCGGCTGCCGGACGGCGACACGGGCGCCCTGGCCGTGCTGATCGCCGCCGAGCAGACCGCAGGCCGCGGCCGCGCCGGGCGCCGCTGGCTGGCCGAACCGGGTGCCGCACTGCTGATGTCCCTGGGTACCGCACGCCGCCTGCGTGCCGCCGACCTCGGTGCCCTGCCCCTGGCGGTGGGCACGGTGGCGGCCTCGGCGCTGCGGCAATGCAGTGCCCCTGTCATGCTGAAGTGGCCCAACGACCTGCTGCTGGTGCGCGACGAACCCGCGCCCCCCATGCTGATGGGCAAGCTCGGTGGTGTACTGGTCGAGACCCATGCGCTGGCCGGCGACAGGATCGGCATTGTGGTGGGCATCGGCATCAATGGGGTGCTGCCGGAAGGCAACCTCAGCCCGACCGGACTGCCGCCTGCAGCCCTTGCGCAGGCCGATGGATGCACCCGCCCGGCAATCGATGTCGCCGCCACGCTGATCGAGGCGCTGGCCGATCTGCTGGCGCAACCCGATCTGCCAGGCACGATCCACACCCTGCTCAGCCAGCGCTATCCGGCCCTGGACTTTGCACGGGGCCGGGCGGTGCAGATGATCCAGGACGACGCGCCGGTGCTGGACGGGATTGCCGACGGCATCGACCCCGATGGGGCCCTGCGTGTGCGCAGCGCACATGGCCTGCGCCGCTTCGTCCAGGGCGAGTGCTCCCTGCGCTTCGGGTCGCCTGCATGACGACGCTGCTGATCGACATTGGCAACAGCCGCGTCAAGCTCGGGCTGTGGACGGCCGGCGCGCTCGGTGCGACCGCTGCCTTCACGCATGAGGAACTGCTTGCAGCAGGCGCAGGCCGGCTCGACCTGCTGAGCCCGCTTTCGACAGCGAGCGACGCGCTGGATGGTGTGTGGGCCGTGTCGGTGGGACACGACACCCTGAACGCCGCGCTGGCTGCATGGTGTACCAGGCAGGACCTGGCACTGCACTGGTGGAGCAAGGACGAGCTCCCGGAGGGTTTCGTGAACGCCTATCGCGCACCGACACTGGGTGCAGATCGGCTGCTGGCGGCCATTGCCGCCTGGGCCGCGCAGCGGCGCAGCGACGCGCCCCTGGTGATTGCGAGCTTTGGCACCGCCACGACGGTGGACACGGTGCTGGCCGGGCGCTACGAGGGCGGGATGATTGCACCGGGCATCGAGCTGATGCTGGCCGCCCTGTCGGCCGGCACCGCGCATCTGCCCCGTGTGGCGGCGCAGACGCTACAGCTCGACGCCCGTGCCAAGACCACGCCGGAGGCCATTGCCGCCGGCGTTGCGGCGGCGCAGCGCGGGCTGATCGACCTGGCGCTGGCACAGGCCGAACACGCCACCGGCACACCCGCGGTGCTGTATGTGAGCGGCGGCGCTGCGGCGGGTGCCGCTGGCATACTGCCGCCGCATCGGCCCTTGCCGCATGCCGTCCT
>DASSQC010000153.1:0-2250 GCA_035702705.1 Burkholderiaceae bacterium
CACGGTGCCGACCGCAGCTTCTCGCCGAAGGCCATGGACCTCATGCGCAGCGTGCGCTTTCCCAAGCCCGAGCCCAATCTGTTCATCGGCGACACGATCGAATGGACCGAGACCATCCTGTTCGACCGCAGCGGCAAGTTCCAGTTGAAGCCCCTGGCGCCGCCGCAGCGCCGGGATTGACTCAGCCCGCGGCCATCCGCAGAACAGGCAGGGGGAACCCTGCCTTTTTCATGCATGCCCCCTGCAGCCCGCTGGCACGCTGATGCTTTGCCTGCATGTGCTGCAGGCTGAACCGAGTCGTGTCTATCTCACCGCCACACAGACCTTCATCCATCCATGGCCAAAGCACCTGATTCCGCCCGCTCTTCCGCTCGCATGACCCGTTCCACATCTGCCTGGGCCGCCGCGCTGGCGGCGCTGGCCGTCCTGTCCGGCTGTGCCAGCAGCGGACCCAAGCCCGCCGCGGCGCCGCAGAACGCCCGCTACGCCTTCACCAAGCCGCTGTTCACAGCCATGCAGCGCAATGAAGACACGCTCTATCTGCGCCTGGCCTACAGCGACACCGCCGTGCGCGTGACCGAACTCTCGCCCACGCGCATCACCCCGGCCGGCAAGCAGGAGGAAGTGCTGTTCTACAACCGCCGCGCAGACGTGTTCGGCCCGGCCTTCACCACCGACCAGGGCCTGGGCTCGCCCTCGCGCTTTTCCTGCCTGGCCATCGCCTCCTACCCGGCCAACGCCTACCACCCCTGCGCCAGCGGCTCGCGCTTTGCCACCACGGCCGTGGGCAACACCATCTTCGTCAACGCCATCATGATTCCCTTCACGGCCGGGCTGGGGGTGGGCCGCTCCGTGGATGTCAACGTCGAAGGCCTGCGCAAGACCGTCGAGGAACTCAAGCTCGATGAGGTCGTGCGTGACTACGACGCCACCGTGGCCCATGTGCGCCGCCTGAACACCGAACTGACCGAGATCGAGCGTGCCGCCAGCACCAACATCGAGATCACGCCGAACCTGCGCAACCTCACCGGCTTCACGCCGCCTGCGCTGACCCGCCGCCAGGCCCAGCTCTCGCTGCGATTCGGCGAGCGCATCCCGGCACCGGCAGGCGTGGCCTACAGCAACGCCGGCACCCTGCAGGCGCTGCGCGACGACGCCAGCGCCCGCGCCGAGCGCATCAAGGCCGCCGCCAGCTTTGCCGTGGGCTGCGCCAGCCGCTTCTCCGAGCGCGGCTTTACCGGCACGGTCGCCTGCCCGGAGCGCATCGTCTACCGCGGCCCGGCCGACCGCCTGCCGGTCAACTTCACGGCCGAGACCTTCTCGGGCGGCACCCGCTTCCCGTCGCTGAACCAGCGTGACAAGACCCTCGCCCTGCAGCTCGATGGCAACGGCATCACCCTGAGCAACCTCTCGAACGCCTACGTGGAAGTGAAGACCGTCACCGTCTACGGCGGCACCGAGGTCATGAACACCGACATCGACCTGAGCCTCGCGCCACAGTCGGCCAACAAGACGCCGCTGTCGGTGGCCAACTACGCCGGCCCGACCATCCGCCGCCTGTTCACCTTCGACAACATCACGGCGGCCGATGTGAACGGCAAGTCGCGCGTGTTCGGCGTGGCCATCAAGTACCGCGTCGGCTCGGGCGGCAACTTCGAAACGCTGCTGATCCGCCGCGACATCCCGCTGGCCAGCCTGTTCTGAGCGGCCGCAGCACGTCTCGCTTGTCTGGCGAGGCTTTCCAGGCACTTTGCCCTGGAAATGCCCGCCAGACGGTCATTCTCATGACCAGATCGGCTCTGGATGCGGGTTTTCAGGCCAAATGCCATGAAAACCCGCACCAGACAAGCGAGACGCCTCGCGAAAACGGCCGCAACGGCCGCCGCGCCGGACGAGACGGGCCGCGCCTGCTGCGACAATCGCGCACCGTTTTGCGCCCTGCCTCGCCGCCATGATCGTCGTCCATCACCTGAACAATTCCCGTTCGCAACGCGTGCTCTGGCTGCTTGAAGAGCTGGCCATCCCCTACGAGATCAAGCGCTACGAGCGCGACAAGAAGACCATGCTCGCGCCGGCGTCCCTGAAGAAGGTGCATCCGCTGGGCAAGAGCCCTGTCATCACCGATGGCGACATCACCGTGGCCGAGAGCGGCGCGATCATTGAATACCTGGTCGATCGCTACGGCAGCGGCCGCCTGCAGCCTCGCCCCGGCAGCGCCGAGGCCCTGCGCTACCGCTACTGGCTGCACTA
>DASSQC010000154.1:0-2476 GCA_035702705.1 Burkholderiaceae bacterium
TCGGACTCGACCCCGAGCCCTTCATCGAGCGTGAGAAGCACACCACCATCAAGCCCGTCTGGGACTTGTGGCGGTCCGTCACGCAGGATTTCTTCGGCACGGCCAGCTTCGCGGTGGTGGCAGGCGAAACCTACGCCCGCGGACTGCGCCATTTCCTGGAAGACGAACTGGGCCTGCCGTGCCAGTTCGCGGTGTCGCGCACGGCGGGCACCAAGACCGACAACGCCGAGGTGCGCCGTCTCGTCCACGAGAAGACGCCGCTGGTGATGTTCGGCAGCTTCAACGAGCGCATGTACCTCGCGGAGGTGGGCGCCAGGGGGCCGATGAAGCCGGTGTACATCCCGGCCTCGTTCCCTGGCGCCATCATCCGCCGCGCCACCGGCACGCCGTTCATGGGCTACGCCGGCGCCACCTACGTGGTGCAGGGGGTGTGCAACGCGCTGTTCGATGCGCTGTTCCACATCCTGCCGCTGGGCACCGAGCTCGACCAGGTCGAGGCCACGCCGGCCCGTCCCCACGACGAGCTGGCCTGGGACGACGACGCGAAGGCGCTGCTCGACGACCTCGTCGAGACGCAGCCGGTGCTGGTGCGCATCTCGGCGGCCAAGCGGCTGCGCGACCGCGCCGAGGCCGATGCCCGCCGCCACGGCGAGAGCCGCGTCAGCGCACAGCGCATGGCGCAGTCCAACAACGCCTCGCTGCAGGGGGTGCCGGCATGAGCCGCACTGCGCAGCGCGGCACACGAACGTTGCGGCAAGGGGCCGCGACTGCCTCCGTCGCGCAGGCTTGGTGCGCGGCTGGTCGCAAGACCATGCTGAAGGAGATTTCCTATGGCTGAAAGAAAGGGCTCGATCTCGGGCCTGACCGACGAAGAGGCCCAGGAGTTCCATCGGTTCTGGGTCCAGGGGTTCGTGGGCTTCACGGCGGTTGCCGTCGTCGCGCACGTGCTCGTCTGGGCCTGGCGCCCCTGGCTCTGAACTGAACGTTTGACGCACCCAACCCAGCACAAGGGGTTTGCCATGGTCCATTCCGAAAGCGCACCGCACAAGCAAGGCACGGCAGGCAGGACGAGCAGTTTCGCCCTGATCTTCGCGCTGAGCTTCGTCGTGTTCCTCGCCATCGCCCTGATGGGGCAGGTACTCGGTTGGCACTGGCGGTCCTGGCTGCCGGGCGCAGAAGGCGTCAAGTCCCTGTATGGCGGCGTCAAGGCAGCTGTCTATACCTTCATGTCGCATCTCACGTAGGAGCTTGGAATCATGTGGAGAATCTGGCGTTTGTTCGATCCTCTCCGGGCGATGGTCGTCCAGGGGGTCTTCCTGGCTGGGCTGGCGGTGATGATTCACCTCGTCCTGTTGAGCACCAACAAGTTCAACTGGCTCGACGGCCCGAAGAAGGCCACGGTGGCGTCCGCGAACGCCCCGATGCCCACTGCGGTTGCCTCTGCCGGCATCACGACGGCGAAGTAGCACGCAGTCCAGCGCAGCGGGTGGGGCCGGTATCGCAAGCACCGTCTCCCCCGTCTGCCTGGCCGGCGCCCCCTGAGGCGCCGTTCGAGAACATGTAAGGGTCGGAGGACCAAGCCATGGCGATGTTGAGTTTCGAGAGGAAGTACCGGGTCCGCGGAGGCACGCTGATCGGCGGTGACCTCTTCGATTTCTGGATGGGCCCGTTCTACGTCGGCTTCTTCGGCGTGACGACGGCGTTCTTCGTCTTCGTCGGCGTGGCGCTGATCCTGTGGGGCGCGGCCATGGGGCCGACCTGGAACCTCTGGCAGATCTCGATCGCTCCGCCCGACCTGTCGTACGGCCTGCGCATGGCGCCGCTGCTCGAAGGCGGCCTGTGGCAGCTGATCACCGTGTGCGCGCTCGGCGCGTTCGTGTCGTGGGCGCTGCGCGAGGTGGAGATCTGCCGAAAACTCGGCATGGGCCTGCACGTGCCGATCGCCTTCGGCTTCGCGATCTTCGCGTACTTCACGCTGGTGGTGATCCGCCCCGTGCTGATGGGGGCCTGGGGACACGGCTTCCCCTACGGCATCTACAGCCACCTGGACTGGGTCAGCAACGTCGGCTACCAGTACCTGCACTTCCACTACAACCCGGCGCACATGATCGCGATCAGCTTCTTCTTCACGACGACGCTGGCGCTGTCGATGCACGGCGGCCTGATCCTGTCGGCGACGAATCCGAAGAAGGGTCAGCAGGTCAAGACGCCCGCCCACGAAGACACCTACTTCCGCGACCTGATCGGCTACTCGGTCGGCTCGCTCGGCATCCACCGCCTCGGCCTGTTCCTCGCGCTGGCGGCGGTCTTCTTCAGCGCGGTGTGCATCGTCATCAGCGGCCCGTTCTGGACGCGCAGCTGGCCCGAGTGGTGGGGCTGGTGGCTGAACCTGCCCATCTGGTCCCAGTGGCCTCTGCGCTGATGCCAACAAGGAGAGCACAAGATGGCTGAGTACCAGAACCTCTTCACCACCGTG
>DASSQC010000155.1:0-8894 GCA_035702705.1 Burkholderiaceae bacterium
CGCATGACCGTGCCGGAGTTCGGCGTGCTACCGCTGAACTTCGTGCGCTGCGCCCTGGGTGCGCTGGCCCTCGCCGTGCTGCTCGCCCTGCAGCAGCGCCGTCTGGCGCGTGAAGACGCGGCCCTGGCCGCCGGCCTGGGCCTGATCGGCAATGCCCTGCCCTTTGTGCTGTTTGCCTGGGCGACCAGCATCCTGCCGGCCAGCTACCCGGCCGTGATCAATGCCACGGTCCCGGTGTTCGGCGCGGTGCTTGCGATCTGGCTGCTGCGCGAACGGCTCACCCTCCGGCGCGGCGCAGGCGTGGTGCTGGGTGTCACCGGCGTGGCCTTGCTGGTCGGGCTGGGGCCGGTTGCAATGAACGGGCCGGTGGCAAGTGCTGTGGCCGCCGGCCTGGGCGCCTGCCTGTGCTTCGCCCTGTCGCAATTGCTGACCAAGCGGCACGCGAGCCACGTGAATGCGCTGGTGCTCACCTTCGGCATGTTGGCCGCGGCCAGCCTGGTGCTGCTGCTGCCGGCGCTGCTGACGCTGCCCGCGAAGTGGCCTTCGGCCGCCGCCTGGTTCTGGGTAACGATCCTGGCAGTCAGCAATTCCGCGTGGGCGACGGCTCGCTACCTGGCCCTCGTGGTGCGCATCGGGCCGGTGAAGGCCATGACCGTGCCGATGCTGATTCCGGTGTTCGGTCTGCTTTGGAGTGCGGCCCTCCTGGGCGAGCGGATCACGCCGATCTTCGTGATGGGCACGGCGGTGATCCTGTCCGCGGTCTGGCTGGTGGCACTCGAGCGTCGCGCACCTGCCGCGTGAGGCTCAGGTGAGAAGCACGCGAAGCTGCGCGTCGATGCCCTGCGCGGGGTCGAGCTTGAAGCCGGACTTGGCGTAGCGATGCCAGCGGCCGAGTACCGCCGCCACGATCACGCCGGCCCGGGCGCCGGGGTCGCTGTCGGAAAGCTGGCCCTGGCTGGCGGCGGTGCGCAGGCTCTGGCGCACGGCGGCTTCAACCCGATCCACAAACTGATTGATCCGTACCTGCAGGCGCTCATCCTCGAGCACGAGCGCATCGCCAATCAGCACGCGGGTCATGCCGCGGTTGCTCACGGCAAATTTCAGCAGCATGGCGACGATGCTGCCCGTCTGCTTCAGGCCGTTGTCTTCCTGGGTGGTGATCTGGTTGATCAGGCCGAAGACGCTGGTCTCGATGAACTCGATCAGGCCCTCGTACATCTGCGCCTTGCTGGCAAAGTGCCGGTACAGCGCCGCTTCTGAAACATCAAGCTTGCTGGCCAGCAATGCCGTGGTGACCCGTTCACCCTTGGGATGCTCGAGCATCTCGGCCAGGGTCTGCAGGATCTGCAGGCGGCGCTCGCCGGGCTTGGGGCGCTTGCGGGTGGGCGCCTCCTGGGGCGCTGCTTCGTGGGCAGTTGCGTCTGACATCAAAGGATGTTCGGTTGCTTGAGCAGCCAGGTCTTGGTGCGCAAATGGGCGACGGAGTGTACACAGCAGTCCACGCCGGAAGCCCGTCCGGACTGGTGTGCGCTGTGAGCGGGCACATACCCACGTGAACGCGCAGCGCTGCGCGTGAAGCCACGCACAAGCACAGTGCGCATGCCAATGGCGCGCGCCGCCTTCAGATTGGCCACCGCATCCTCGACCAACACGGCCTGGTGTGGCCTGATCCGGTGCCGCGCGACGAGCTGACGCAGCATGCGCTTGCTCGGCTTGGGCGCGAACTGGCCGAAGACCTTCATGTGATCGATGGCCACATGGGCATGGAAGCGCCGCTCCAGGTCCAGCTCGGCCATCACCTGGCGCGAGTAGATCGAGGGCGCATTGGTCAGGAGCACCTTGCGGCCGGGCAGCGGTGCGAGCTTGCGCGCCAGACCGCGCTCGAAGCGCATCAGCGGCCGCGGATCGAAGCGGTGCGTGTCTTCCAGATACTTCAGGCCATCCACGCCGTGGTGCCGCACCAGCCCGATCAAGGTGGCGCCGTAGCGCTTCCAGTGCACACGCCGGATGCGGTCGGCCTCGGCCGCATCCACATGCAGATGCCGGATGATCCACTGGTTGATGCGCTCATCCATGCCACCGAAGATGGCATGGCTGGCATTGTGCAGGGTGTTGTCGAGATCGAAGAACCAGATGGCGGGCATGGACGGGGCGCGCTTGCCGCGCAGTCGATCGTCAAACAGACGTTGAATTGCGGCAATGTCCGGAGCCGATCTGCAACATTGTTTGAATGGGTGATTCGGCACGTTCCGCTTGTGTGGCACGGATCTCGGAGGACTTCGGACCGGGATGGCGCGGCGCATCTCACGCCGTGCGCAGCCTGTCTCAGTGGCTGCGAATCATCGTGCCCACACCAGAGTCGGTCAGAATCTCCAGCAGCAAGGCATGCGGTACGCGGCCGTCGATGATGTGCACGCTGTTCACCCCGCTTCGGGCTGCTTCCAGGGCCGAGGAGATCTTGGGCAGCATGCCGCCGGAGATCGTGCCGTCCTCGAAGAGCTCGTCGATTCGCTTGCTGGTCAGGCCTGTCAGCAGGTTGCCGTCCTTGTCCAGCACGCCGGGCGTGTTGGTCAGCAGCACAAGCTTCTCGGCCTTGAGCACCTCGGCCAGCTTGCCGGCCACGAGGTCGGCATTGATGTTGTAGCTCTCGTTGTCGTCGCCAAAGCCGATCGGCGAGATCACCGGAATGAACTGGTCATCCTGCAGGGCCTTCACCACCGAGGGGTCGATCTTCTCGATCTCGCCCACCTGCCCCATGTCGTGCGTGATGCTGGGGTCCTTCATGTCCTTCATCAAGAGCTTGCGTGCGCGGATCAGGCCGCCGTCGCGTCCGGTCAGGCCTACCGCCTTGCCGCCGGCATGATTGATCAGCCCGACGATGTCCTGCTGGACCTCGCCGCCCAGCACCCACTCGACCACGTCCATGGTCTCCTTGTCGGTCACGCGCATGCCCTGGATGAAGGTGCCCTTCTTGCCCAGGCGATCCAGCGCCTGATCGATCTGCGGGCCGCCGCCGTGGACGACGATGGGATTCATGCCCACGAGCTTCAGCAACACCACATCCTGCGCAAAAGCCGCCTGCAGCTGCGGGTCCACCATGGCATTGCCGCCATACTTCACCACGAGGGTCTTGCCGTAGTAGCGGCGGATGTAGGGCATGGCCTCGACCAGAATGCGGGCGGCTTCATGCTTGGGTGTGGTGGGCTCTGTCATGGGGTGGTTCCGGGTGGAGGTGTACGCATGCAAGTCGGCAACAATCTTATCGACACCGCGCGTGAGCAGCTTGCCCAGGCTGCTGCACGGCACGCACAATCCGCCGATGACCTCCACTGCCGCCCCCGGACCCACCGCCGTCAAGCCGGCTGACCTTGAGGCCCTGCGCCCCGCGCTCCTGAAGTACGCGCGACTCCAGCTCCGGGATGAGGCCACCGCAGAAGACTGCGTTTCCGACGCCCTGCTGGCGGTGCTGGAGAAGCCCCAGGCCTTCGCGGGCAAGAGTCAGCTGCGCACGTACGTCACCGGCATCCTCAAGCACAAGATCATCGACGTGCTGCGCGCTGGGCAGCGCTGGGTGCAGATCAGCCGCGAAGACGACGAGAGCGAATCGGACATGCTTGATGCGTTGTTTGATTCAACGGGCCACTGGCGCGAGAAACCCACGGACTGGGGCAATCCCGAGGGCGACTATGAGCGCGGCGCTTTCTTTGCCGCGCTCGAAGCCTGCGTGGAGAAGCTGCCGGCTGCCCAGGGTCGTCTGTTCATGATGCGTGAGTGGATGGAGCTGGAGACCGAAGAAATCTGTAAGGCCCTGCAGGTCACGCCGACGAATGCCTGGGTGCTCTTGCATCGCGCCCGAGCACGGCTTCGCGAATGTCTGGAGATCAACTGGTTCGGACACGCGGCCAAGACCCCTTGACCATGAAAACCTGCAGAGAAGTCTTCCTCCTGGTGCTGCAGTCGCAGGATCGAAAGCTCGGTGTGTTCGAGCGGCTCGGCTTGCGCCTGCACCTCGCCGCCTGCGACGCCTGTACGGTCTTCATGCGCCAGAACAAGGTGCTGAGCACCCGCATGAAGGCCTGGCGCGCCTACGAGGACACTTCGGACGGCTGAGGCCGCGCGGGAGCTCGGGATTTTCCCGGGGCGCGCCGTCGCGACGCACCCGAGCGCTTGAGCTTCCCATCGTGGCAATGTCCATAGTTCGCTCATGAAATTCACTTCTGCATGGTCCGTGACCCAAGCCGCACGTCTGATCGCCTGCACACTGCTCGCCCTGCCCGCTCTGGTCAGTGCCGGCCCACTCACTGGCTTCAAGGACTCCTGGATGGTGATGGGCGAGGCCAGCGAGCTCAACCAGGACTGGATGATCAACCGCGCCTTTACGGGCACGGACGCCTTGGGCGTGGGCTACCACCGCTGGAAGATGGAGGACAGCCCGCACCGCGTTGAGCACAGCGGCATCAATTACGTGCGCCGCGTGGCGCGCTGGAACCGGCCGGACTCCCAGGCCAATCTCTGGTTTGCGCTCGATGTGGGCACCACGCGCGAAACGCACCCCAGCGGTCACCGCATGGCGAACCGGACCGGCTGGATGCCGATGGTGCAATTCGATTGGGAAACCACCCGCCTCTACACCCTGGTCTCGGCTGCAACTTTGCGCGGCAAGGGCGGTCTGCAGTACGACACCTACAAGGCCCAGGCCGGGTTCTCCTTCTACGAGGTGAACTTTGACGAGTGGCAGCCCTGGTTGATCGTCGAGGCCAAGCGCATGCCACGGTTTGAGGACAAGGTCGAGGTCACGCCCTTCCTGCGCGTGATTCACAAGAGCCTGTATGTCGAGTTGGGCGCCAACACCAAGGGCAAGCCCCGTGTGGCGCTGATGAAAGTTTTTGCGTTTTGAGTCTGACCCCAAGGAGTCTGCGATGAAGAAGCTCATGATTGCTGCGGCACTGGCCGTGTCCGCACTGGCCGCCCAGGCGGCTGAAGGCGTGCAAACCATCCGCGCGGAAGTGAATGGCATGGTGTGCGCCTTTTGCGCGCAAGGGATCGAGATGAAGATGAACAAGCAGGCCGCCACCCGGGCCGTGTTCGTCGATCTGAAGAACAAGGTCGTGGCGGTGGAACTCAAGCCCGGCCAGACGATGGCACTCGACAAGTTCAAGGCGGACATCAAGGACGCCGGCTACGACGTGGTCAAGGCCGAGTTCGTGCCGCAGACCGTGGCCGCCATCAAGGCGCAGTACGCCAAGAAGTAAGCCCGAGCAGCCCGCCGTGTCCGTCACCCCCACCACCAACGCATCGCGCGCCGCGAGCCTGCTGTCGCTGTTCACCAGCGGCGGCACGCTGATCTGCTGCGCGCTGCCGGCACTGCTCGTGGCGCTGGGCGCGGGTGCTGCGCTCGCCGGGCTGGTATCGGCGGTGCCCGCACTGGTCTGGCTGTCGGAACGCTCGGCCTGGGTGTTTGCCGGCGCCGGCCTGATGCTGGCGCTGGCTGGCTGGCTGCAGTGGCGGGCGCGATTCGAGCCCTGCCCCACCGACCCGGCCCTGGCCGCGACCTGCATGCGCACGCGGCGCGTATCTGCGTGGGTCTACGGCATCTCGGTACTCATCTATCTGCTGGGCGCCTTCTTCGCCTTTGCGGCGCCGCTGCTGTTCTTCTGAAACGGCGCTGCAGCAGGCCGACCTGCCCTGCCCTCCACCCCTTATCGCTTGTCCCGCAAGGCTTTTCAGGCCGTTTGGTCTGAAAAGCCGCGCCGAAAGCCGATCTCGGTGCGCCGATCCGGGCGCCAGTGTTCAAGCTCGCGTAACCACCCGCGCAGACAAGGGGCTGCGCCAGGCTGTCTCGCTTGTCTGGTGCGGCTTTTCAGCCATTTTGGCCTGGGAAGCCGCATGCAGCCTTGATCTAGCTTTTGGGCTTGCAGCGCTCAGGCGGGCTGCAGGCTGGGTGTAAATCCGGCGGCTTTCAGGGTTGCCAGCAGGCGCTCGACGCCCAGATCGCTGCTGACCTGTACCTGGTGAGCGGGCAGATCAATCTGGATCTGTGCGGCGTCGTCGGCCGACTTCAGGGCGCGTGTGATGGCGGCGGCGCAGCCACCGCAGGTCATGTCGGGAACGAAGATCTGGATCATGAGCACTCCTTGGGTGTATGCCTGCAGCGTGGGGCTTGCCATGGGGCAGGGTCAAGGCCCGATGTGCGCCGCGTTGGCACGGCGACCGGCACAGTGCACGCTGCCTTGACCCTTACATCATGTCAAAGTTGAATGTGTACAGCATCCCCTTTCGGATGCCCGCCATGAACAGCCTCACCCTCCCCATCAACGGCATGACCTGTGCCTCCTGCGTGACGCGCGTGGAGCGTGCGCTGGCGGCCGTACCGGGCGTGCGCCAGGCCAGCGTCAATCTGGCCACCGAGTCGGCGCGCCTGGAACTGGCGGCCGATCGCGGCGCCGCGTGGGCCGATGCCGCCACGGCTGCGGTCCAGGCGGTGGAGCGCACCGGATTCACCGTCCCGCAAGCCGTGGCCGACCTGCAGATCGGCGGCATGACCTGCGCGTCCTGTGCCTCGCGCGTCGAGCGCGCGCTGCTCCAGGTCCCCGGGGTGCTGGCGGCCACGGTCAACCTGGCCGACGAGCGCGCGCATGTACGCATGCTGACGGGCACGGCCGCCGCCGCCCTGACCCAGGCCCTGGAGCGCGCCGGCTACAGCGGCACCGTGCTGCACGACGATGCCCAGCGCGAACAGGCCGAGCAGGCAGCGCAAGCCCGCAGCCGGCGCGAGCGCCACATCGTGCTGGCCAGCGCCGCCCTGACGCTGCCGCTCGTGCTGCCCATGGTGGGGATGCTCTGGGGCACGCACTGGATGCTGCCCGGCTGGATCCAGCTGCTGCTGGCCGCGCCCGTGCAGTTCATCTTCGGCGCGCGCTTCTACCGCGCCGGCTGGCTGGCTGCACGCAGCGGCAGCGGCAACATGGACCTGCTGGTCGCACTGGGCACGAGTGCGGCGTTCGGCCTGTCGCTCTTCAACCTCTGGGCCGATCCGCATCATCTGTACTTCGAGAGTGCAGCAGTGATCATCACGCTCGTGCTGCTCGGCAAGTGGCTGGAAGCCAACGCCAAGCGCAAGACCACGGCCGCCATCCGCGCCCTGCAGGCCCTGGCGCCCGACACGGCCACGGTCCTGGTCGACGGCCAGCCGCGTACCCGGCCCAGCGGCCAGCTGATGGTGGGTGACCTGCTGCTGATCGCCCCGGGCGAGGCAGTGGCGGCCGATGCGGAAGTGGTCGAAGGCAGCAGCCAGCTCGACGAAGCCATGCTGACCGGCGAAAGCCTGCCCGTACCCCGCACGGTGGGCGACGCGCTCGTGGGTGGCAGCATCAACGGCGAAGGCCGGCTGGTGGCGCGCATCACCGCCGTCGGGCGGGACAGCCTGCTCGCACGCATCGTGCACCAGGTGGAACAGGCACAGACCCGCAAGGCCCCCGTGCAGCGTCTGGTGGATCAGGCCGCGGCCATCTTTGTGCCGGTGGTGCTGGTGCTGGCGCTCATCACCCTGCTGGGCTGGGGCTTCGGCACGGGCCAGTGGGGCACGGCGCTGATCCATGCCGTGGCCGTCCTGGTGATTGCCTGCCCCTGTGCGCTGGGCTTGGCGACGCCCACGGCACTCATGGCCGGCACGGGGGTGGCGGCACGGCACGGCATCCTGATCAAGGACGCCGAGGCGCTGGAACGGGCGCATCAGCTCAAGGTGGTGGCCTTCGACAAGACCGGCACGCTGACGCAGGGCAAGCCGCGCGTGCTCGGCGTGGCCAGCGCAGAGGGCGAGCGTGAGTCCGATCTGATTGCCCGCGCCGCCAGCCTGTCTGCGGGCAGCGCACACCCGCTGGCGCAGGCCCTGCTGGCACACGCGCAGGAGCACAGTCTCACGCCCGAGGCGGCCCAGGACGTCCGGGCGCTCCCCGGGCTTGGAACGTCTGGGCGCATCGGCGCGCAGCGCTACGCCCTGGGCAGCGGCCGCTACATGGCGCAGCTGGGCGTGAACACGACGAGCCTGTCGCGCGCAGAGGCCACGGAACTCGCCCAGGGGCACTCGGTGTCATGGCTCGCCCGGCTGCCGGAGGACGGAGCCGATGCACGGCCGCAGATCGTCGGCCTGGTGGGGTTTGGCGATGCCCTGCGCCCGCAGAGCGCCGGGGCGATTGCCGCCCTCAAGCGCCTGAAGCTGCGCCCGGTACTGATTTCCGGAGACCATGCCAGCGCCGCGCGCCACGTGGCGCAGCAACTGGGCATCGAGGATGTGCACGCACAGGTCCTGCCCGGCGACAAGGCCGAGCACGTTGAACGCCTCAAGCACTTCGGGCCGGTGGCGATGGTCGGCGACGGCATCAATGACGCCCCTGCGCTGGCGGCGGCCGATGTCGGCATCGCCATGGGCAGCGGCAGCGACGTGGCCATGAACACGGCCGGCATCACGCTGATGGCCAGCGATCCGGCCCGCGTGGCCGATGCCATCGAGATTTCCCGCGCCACGGTGCGCAAGATCCGGCAGAACCTGTTCTGGGCCTTTGGCTACAACGTGATCGGCATTCCCCTGGCCGCGCTCGGCCTGCTGTCCCCCATGATTGCCGGCGCAGCCATGGCGCTGTCGTCGGTCAGTGTCGTCACCAATGCCCTGCTCTTGAACCGTTGGAGTCCCAAGCGATGAGCTCAATGCACCTTGCCCACGGCGCAGTCACGATCGGACAGGCTGCGTCCGAAACCGGCGTGTCGTCCAAGATGATCCGCCACTACGAGTCACTCGGCCTGCTGGGCGGCATTGCCCGCACCGACGGCGGCTACCGCACCTATGGCGCCAGCGAGCTGCACACGCTGCGCTTCATCCGGCGGGCGCGCGACCTGGG
>DASSQC010000156.1:0-2265 GCA_035702705.1 Burkholderiaceae bacterium
AGACCGACCTGGCCCAGATGGATTCGATCGTGGGCCAGTTCATCGACATTGCCCGCCCAACGACGAACACTGCTCAGGACACCGTGCTGGCTCCGCTCGTGCTCAAGCTCGGCGATCGCTACGCCAACGATCCGCGCGGCAAGGTCGTCGCGCGGCCCACCCACGCCGATGCGGCCGTGCGCGGCGACCTCAACGCCATCGAGCGGGCGCTGACCAATCTCGTCGAGAACGCCTTGCGCTATGGCCGCCCGAAGGACGGCACGGCGAATGTCGAGATCCTGCTGAGCCTGGAGCCGGACAGACCGGGCAAGTCGCTCAAGCCCGGCCAGAAGCGCTGGGTGCGACTGGCCGTGCGGGATCACGGCCCCGGTGTGAACCCGGAGGACCTCGATCGCCTGACGCGGCCCTTCGAGCGCGGCGATGCGGCCCGTACGAATGCCAGCGGCGCGGGTCTGGGTCTGGCCATCGTCGACCGTATTGCACAGCAGCAAGGCGGACGCCTGCTCCTGCAAAGCCGCAAGGGCGAAGGTTTCACGGCCACCCTGCTGCTGCCAGCCGCGTGAGCTGCGGGGAGCTATTGTTGCAGTAGCAAAATCCAATGATCGGTTGGATTTCCATAGCGTAAGATTCGGTCCGTGGTGCTCGTCCGCGGACCGACAATCCTGCAAAGCCGCGTTGTTGAACGCGGCTTTTGCTTGAAGCCGGTCCCGCTGCCCTGGCAGCAGTCCGGGCGAATGCACCGAGAACGTCCCTCCTACAAATCAACACTCTGCGGAGCAATTCCATGAAGACGATTGGCGACAAGGTCGAAGCATTCAGCGTCGTGGGCGTGAAGCCCGGCTTCAACAACCACGAAGAGAACGGCCAGAGCGCGTTCGAAGAGATCACCGAGAAGTCGTTCTCGGGCAAGTGGAAGGTCATCTACTTCTACCCGAAGGACTTCACCTTCGTGTGCCCGACCGAGATCGTCGGCTTTGCCAAGCTGCAGAAGGACTTCGCCGACCGCGACGCCGTCCTGCTGGCCGGCTCGACCGACAACGAGTTCTGCAAGCTCGGCTGGCGCCGTGAGCACAAGGACCTGTCCAAGCTGAACCACTACATGTTTGCCGATGTGACCGGCAGCCTGGTGGACCAGCTCGGCGTGCGTGACAAGGCCGCCGGCGTGGCCCTGCGCGCCACCTTCATCGTCGACCCCGACAACACCATCCAGCACGTCAGCGTGAACAACCTGAACGTGGGCCGCAGCCCCGAGGAAATCCTGCGCATCCTCGACGGCCTGCAGACCGACGAACTCTGCCCCTGCAACCGCGCTGCAGGCGGCGCCACCCTGTAATCCGGGCGGCTGCGTGCAATCAATGCCCGGCGGCGCAAGCTTCCGGGCATTTTTCGGACCCAATCAATAGGAAATCGCAATGGAATTCCTTCAATCGATCAAGGATCAGATTCCTGACTTCGCCAAGGACATCCGCTTGAATCTGGATGCCGTGGTTGGACGCTCCAGCCTCGCCGCCGAAGATGCCACCGCCGTGGCGCTGGCCGCCGCGTTTGCTGCCAAGAGCAAGGTGTTGATTGACGCCTTCGCCTCCGCCACGCCCGAGGCCGAGCGCAACGCCGCCCTGACGGCTGCTTCGCTCATGGGCATGAACAACGTCTGGTATCCGTATGTGGAAATGGCGGACGACGCGGACCTCAAGACCCAGCGCGCCGAGCTGCGCATGACCGCCTACGCCAGCCACGGCGGCGTGAGCAAGGCCAAGTTCGAGAGCTACGCCCTGGCCGCCAGCATCGTCGGCAAGTGCCACTTCTGCGTGAAGAGCCACTACGACCTGCTCAAGACCGAAGGACTGACCGCCCAGCAGCTGCGCGACATCGGCCGCATCGCTGCCGTGGTCAATGCCGCCGCGCAGGTGCTCAACGCCCGCTGAGATAAGCACGCGGCGTCGCTGTATCCATGCGCCTTTTCATGCATTTTGGCCTGAAGAAGCGCGTGAAATAAGGTTTCGTTCATATTCAGCCGAATTCCTGCGGAAGCTGAAAACCGCGAAATTCCCGCATCCATTGCGGAAAGTGATGGATCAGCAGCGCCGCCAAAGATCACTTTCGGCCATATTGGCGTGCAGGCTTCGCCCTTCTGGTCTCGATCGTTCTCCTGATTCACGCCCCGGCACCGCCCGGGGCGTTTGCTTTTGCATGGCCTTGACCCACCGGCGGGGGAACCGGCTCGGCGTCCGCCCATCAGCCACCCGTGCATCCTCGGGTAAAACA
>DASSQC010000157.1:0-3890 GCA_035702705.1 Burkholderiaceae bacterium
TGCCGCTGCCCAAGGGCGTCACCGTAAAATCCGTCATCGCCAAGGTGATGCAGGGAGGCACGGTCCGTGCACAGGTTCAGACCGTGCCGAGCTGAATGCCCGCCTGAATCGCCCTAGGAGGCTGCAATGTTTTCTTCTGGCAAGTCCAAGTCCGGCAAGCTGCCGCCGATCGAGAGCCTGATCGGTGCCGATCTGGTCGTGGAAGGCAATCTGATCTTCAAGGGTGGCCTGCGCATCGACGGCACTGTGCGCGGCAATGTCAGCGCACAGGATGGTCAGGCAGCCATGCTGGTGGTGTCCGAGCAGGCACGGATCGAAGGTGAAGTGCGTTGCCTGCATGTGGTGGTCAATGGCACGATCGTGGGGCCTGTGATCAGCACGGAGCTGATCGAACTGCAGCCCAAGGCCCGCATCACGGGCGATGTGACCTATGCTGCGCTTGAGATGCACCAGGGCGCAGCGGTGGATGGCCGATTGGTGCACAGTGAGTCCGCCAAGCCCGCGCTCAAGCTGGCAGCCAACGACGCCTGAGGCGCGATGCATGCCCGCGGTGTGCGGCTTGATGTTTCGCACCCCGCCCCGATTTTCAAGACTCTTGTGAAGGAACCGACATGAACGCCGTTGCTGAACTGGCCCCGCAAACCGAAGCGATGCCGATGCCCCTGATCTTCACCGATGCGGCAGCCGCCAAGGTCAAGTCGCTGATCGACGAAGAAGGCAACCCCGACCTGAAGCTGCGCGTCTTCGTCCAGGGCGGCGGCTGCTCCGGCTTCCAGTACGGCTTCACCTTCGACGAGATCGTCAATGAAGACGACACGCCGATGGAGAAGAACGGCGTCACGCTGCTGATCGACGCGATGAGCTACCAGTACCTGGTCGGCGCCGAGATCGACTACAAGGAAGACATTGAAGGCTCGCAGTTCGTGATCAAGAACCCGAACGCCACGACCACCTGCGGTTGCGGTTCGAGCTTCTCGGTCTGAGGCCCTGAGCCCAGTCGCCCGGCATGTAGCCAGGCGATGTCTTGAAGGCGCGCCTGGCACACCACGGCGCGCCTTTTCGTTTGTTTCCCGAGCCGCCTCCTGCGGGCAGGCCCCGCGCGGGGGCCGTGTTCAGGCTGGGGTGAAGCTGCCCAGGACGCGTGGCCCGCTGGCACCGGTGACCGCAGGCACATTGCCCGGCAGCCGCAACACGTGCGCACGAGCAAACCAGGCCCAAGCCAGGGCTTCCACATGCTGCTCGTCCACACCACGCACAGAGACCGGCTGGATCGGCAGACCCACGCGGATCTGCAGTTCGTTCATCAGGACACGGTTTCTCGCACCGCCCCCACAGACCCACACGGCCGTGGCATCCGGTGCGTGGTGGCGAATGGCGTCCGCCACGGTCTGCGCTGTGAGCACGGTCAGGGTGGCTTGCACGTCGGCGGCTTCGTAGGCCTGGCTGCCACCGAGGTGCGCGTCCAGCCAGAGGGCGTTGAACAGATCGCGGCCGGTGCTCTTGGGCGGCGGCGCCTGGAAATAGCGCTCGCGCATCAGGCGCTCGAGGAGCGCGGGAATCGGCGTGCCAGAGGCGGCAAAGCGCCCGCCATCGTCAAAGCTGCTGCTGCGATGACGCTGCATCCACAGATCGAGCAGGCAGTTGCCAGGGCCGGTGTCGAAACCCTCGATGCGACCGTCGCCATGCAACACCGTGACGTTGGCGATCCCGCCCAGGTTGAGCACGACCTGCGTCTTGCCCGGGTCGCCGAAGATCTGTGCGTGAAAGGCCGGTACCAGCGGTGCGCCCTGACCACCGGCGGCGATGTCGCGGCTGCGCACGTCATGCACGACGGAGACGCCGGTGCGCTCAGCCAGCAGGGCGGCGTTGAGCAGCTGGATGGAAATACCCGGCAGCCCTGCACCTGCCGCAGGTGCATGCCGCACGGTGACGCCATGCGCACCGGCCGCAAGCACCTGCGATGCCTGCAGGCCCGTCTGCTTCAGGAGGGTATTGACGAGCTCGGCGTACTCGGCCGCCACGCCATTGGCGGCATGGGCTGCACGGGCGAGGTCATCGGTGGTGCTGCGCTGCAAAGCCAGCAGCTCTTCGCGCAACTTGGGGGGAAACGCACGATGGGCGCTGGCACGCAGCGTCGGCAGCGCCGCGCCCTGGTCTCGCCATGAGGCCACCACCCCGTCGATGCCGTCCATGCTGGTTCCGGACATCAACCCGATGGTGATCATGGCGGCTCCCTATTCTGCTTGCGTGTACTCCCGGCCGCCGGCCAGTGCGAGACGGCGACCCATCTCGCTGGCGTGCACGCGGAAGGCCGGCATCAGGCTGGCGACGATCGGCGTGGCATCGGGCAGGATGGCGGTCTGCGGGTTCACCGGAGCACCGTTCACATGCAGCTCGTAGTGCAGGTGCGGGCCGGTGGAATTCCCCGTCGAACCGACGAAACCGATGATATCGCCCTGGGTCACGCGCTGGCCCTTCTTCAGGCCGCGGGCAAAGCCCGACAGGTGCGCGTACAGGGTCGAGTGCACACCGGCGTGGCGAATGATGACCGTGTTGCCGTAGCCGCGCTGCCAGCCGGCAAACTCGATGGTGCCGTCGGATGCGGCGCGCACGCCGGTGCCGCTGGGCGCGGCGAAGTCGATGCCGGTGTGGCGGTGGCTGTAGCCGAAGATCGGGTGGTTGCGGCTGCCGAAGCCCGAGGAGATGCGGGTGAATTCCACTGGCGTCTTCAGGAAGGCCTTCTTGAGACTGCGGCCGTCAAAGGCGTAGAACGCGCCCTTCTGGCCATCGGGGCCGTCGGCGTCAAACCACAGGGCCTGGTGCTTGCGGCCGGCATTGATGAAGCGGATGGCGAGCAGCTGACCCGAGCGCACCACCTCACCGGTGGGCAGCGCGAGCTGTTCGTAGACCACCTCGAAACTGTCACCGCGGCGCAGGTCGTTGTAGAAGTCGATGTCGCCGGACAGCAGGTCCACCATTTGCTGGGTGATGGCGTCCGGAATCTGCGCGGCGTCTGCCGCTGCAAACAGCGAGCTCTGGATGCTGGCGCTGCGCATCACGACGCGCCGCTCGTAGGCCTCGACCACCTGGCGGGCCTGGAGGCTGCCGTCGTCACGCCGCTCGATGAAGAGCATGCGGGCGTTGGGCTCATCGGCCGAGAGCATGGCACGCAGCCAGAGCAGCTCGCCGTCCTCGTCGGTACTGGCCGAGACCGTCTTGCCGGGGCGCAGCTTGAGCAGTTCGCGCGCAATCGCGTCGCGACCGGTGAAGGCCACCGCGGCCGGATCCTGCACACCCAGGCGCTCCATCAGCGAGGCAATGGTGTCGCCCTTGGCCACACGCACTTCCTGGATGTAGCTGGTGGGCGCGGCTTCCTCGTGCGAAGCCAGCTCCGGCAGATTGACGGCCTGGGTCACGCGCGTGACCGGCTGGTCAGCGATGTCCGGCGCGAACGGTGCCACGCCGAACGCGGCCACGGCTGCGAGCGCGGCAATGCCGCCCACAATCAAGCGAATGCGATGCAGACGATCAGCCGCGGTCGCGGCGCGGCCCGAAAACAGGCTGCGCTGTGCGTGCCGGCCCGCAAGCCGATCGAGAGACCAAAATTTCCTCATGCGCGGCGTCTCCAGTAGTCGCGTCATGCGGGGCAGTGCCCCGTCCCAACACAGTGAATCCCTGATGCCCGATGCAATAATCCGGGGCTCTTTGCGGCCCCTGTCACAGGTGGTGCGGACGAATGCCCGGGTTGAACTGTGATGCTCCCCAGCAGATTTCGCGCCAGCGCGAAATTGCGAGCTACGGAGTGTACCGGCGTGCCGGGCGGCGCCAGCCCGGGAAAGCCCGCGCTGGTTGCACTGCTCGCATCCAGCACGGCGGCAGAGGGTGCCGCC